>DASPZC010000332.1:0-4111 GCA_035636455.1 Xanthobacteraceae bacterium | reverse complement strand
GTTCAAGGCGGGCGACCGCGTCGCCTATGTGGCGCCGCTCGGCAGCTATGCGGCCGAGCGCCTGGTGCCGGCCGAGCGCGCCGTGAAGCTTCCCGCCGCGATCTCACACGAGCAGGCCGCCGGCATGATGCTCAAGGGCATGACGGCGCAATATCTCATTCGCCGCACCTTCAAGGTCGAGAAGGGCCATACCATCCTGGTGCACGCCGCGGCCGGCGGCGTCGGGCTCATCCTGTGCCAGTGGGGCAAGCATCTCGGCGCCAGCGTGATCGGCACGGTCGGCTCGAAGGACAAGGCGGCGCTCGCCAAGTCGAACGGCGCCCACCACACCATCCTCTATCGCGACGAGGATTTCGTCGCGCGGGTGAAGGACATCACCGGCGGGAAACTGTGCGACGTCGTGTATGACGGCGTCGGCAAGACGACGTTCCCCGCCTCCCTCGACTGCATCCGGCCGCTCGGCCTGTTCGCCAGCTTCGGCAGCGCCTCGGGCCCGGTCGAGGCCTTCAACATCAACATCCTCAGCCAGAAGGGCTCGCTCTACGCCACCCGGCCGACGCTCAACACCTACACGGCCAAGCGCGAGGATCTGTTGGCGACCGCCAACGATCTGTTCGGCGTGGTGTCGAGCGGCGCGGTGAAGATCCCGGTCAACCAGAAATACCCGCTCAAGGACGCACAGAAGGCGCACCGCGACCTGGAAGGCCGCGCGACCACGGGATCGTCGATATTGGTCCCGTGATGCGCCCGCTCCGGGCCGTCCTCGTGCTTCGAGACGCGAGGCCCAACGGGCCTCGCTCCTGGGCATGAGGACGGAGGGAAGGGGCGCGGAAATGAAATAGACCTCATCCTGAGGAGCCCGCGAAGCGGGCGTCTCGAAGGATGCGGTCGTGCATTGATGGATACCCGTGTCCGACGCCGGCCGGCTCACCACGCACGTGCTCGACACCGCGGCGGGACGTCCGGCGGCGGGGGTGCGCGTCGTGCTGCGGCGCCTCGACGGTGCAGCGCCGGTTGCCGACGGCGTCACCAATGCGGACGGGCGGATGGAGCGACCGCTGCTCGAAGGCGCGGCGTTCGCGCCCGGCACCTACCAGCTCGAGTTCCACGTCGGGGATTATTTTCGCGCCCGCGGCGGCAACCTCGCCGACCCGCCGTTCCTCGACGTGATTCCCATCCGCTTCGGCATCGCCGAACGCGCGCATTATCACGTGCCGCTGCTGGTCTCGCCCTACGGCTATTCGACCTATCGCGGCAGCTGACGGCGCATGGACGTCTTCCTCGGCGAGTGGATCAACCTGCTCATCCGCTGGGCCCATCTGATCGTGGCCATCGGCTGGATCGGCACCTCGTTCTATTTCATCGCCCTCGACTATTCGCTCAAACGGCGCGAGCGCACACAGCCCGGCGTGCTCGGCACCGCCTGGCAGGTGCACGGCGGCGGCTTCTATCACGTGGAATACCTGGTGGCGCCGCCGTTCCTGCCCGAGCGCCTGCACTGGTTCATCTGGGAGGCCTATCTCACCTGGGTCACCGGGATGGGGCTGATGATCGTGCAATATTACTTGCACGCCCGCTCCTATCTCATTGATCCGACGGTCTTTCCGCTCGAACCGTGGCAGGCGGTCTTGATCTCCGTGGCCACGCTCGCCGCCGGCTGGGCGATCTATGACGGGCTGTGCCGCTCGGCCGTCGGGCGCTCGACGGTCGCACTGGCGCTCGCGGTGTTCGTCCTGATCCTCGCCGCCGCGGTGCTCTACACCCGCGTGTTCTCCGGCCGCGGCGCGTTCGTCCACGTCGGCGCGCTCACCGGCACCATCATGGCCGCCAACGTGTTCATGGTGATCGTCCCCAACCAGAAGAAAATGATCGCCCAGATGCTGCGCGGCGAGGAGCCGGACGCGCGCCATGGCGCGATCGGCAAGCAGCGCTCGCTGCACAACAACTATCTCACCTTGCCGGTGCTGGTGATGATGGTGGCGCCGCACTATCCGTTCCTGTTCGGGCACGCGCATGCCTGGATGGTGGTGGCGTTGATCCTGATCTCCGGCGGACTGATCCGTCATTATTTCAATCGGGCGGACGCGGGCGACGAATGGCGCGGCTATGCGTGGGCGGCCGCGGTCGCCGCCGTCGCCCTGGTGGTCGCCATCTGGATCACCGCGCCGCGCGAGGCCGCCGGGCCGGCGGCAGCGGTGTCGGACGCGGAGGCGCTGTCGATATCGCAAAGACACTGCGTCGCGTGCCACGCGCGAAAGCCGACGCACGAGAGCTTTGCCGAAGCGCCGAAGGGCGTCGCGCTGGAGACGATCGACGAGCTGAAGCGCCATGCCGGCCCGATCCATGCGCAGACCGTGCTCAACCGGGCGATGCCGCTCGGCAACCAGACCGCCATGACCGAGGAGGAGCGGCAAAAGCTCGGCCAGTGGGTGCGGAGCCTCAAATGAGCGCGCCCAGGCAACAGGTCGAGTTCCTCAAGGCGCTGGTGCGCGTCCCGTCCGACAATCCGCCGGGCGACTGCGCGCCGCACGCCGAGGTCGCCGCGCGCCATCTCGTCGCGCTGGGGTTTGCGGTCGAGCGCCATCCGGTGCCGGACGCGGAGGTCAAGGCGCAGGGCATGGTCTCCGTCGTGAACCTCGTGGTGCGCGAGCGCTTCGGGCAGGGAGGACCGACCATCGCGCTCAACGCGCACGGCGACGTGGTGCCGCCGGGGCAGGGCTGGAGCCGCGATCCTTACGGCGCCGAGGAGGCGGACGGCGCACTCTACGGCCGCGGCGCGGCGGTGTCGAAGTCCGATTTCGCCACCTACGCCTTCGCCCTGTTGGCGCTCAAGGCCGATCCGGCCGGGCTGTCCGGCACGGTCGAGCTGCACTTGACCTACGACGAAGAGGCGGGCGGGCTCCTGGGCCCGAAATGGCTGCTCGAGCAAAACATCTCGGCGCCCGATTTCGCCATCGGCGCCGGCTTCTCCTACGCGGTGGTGACGGCGCACAACGGCTGCCTGCATCTCGAGGTCGAGGTGCGCGGCAGGCAGGCGCACGCCGCCATGCCGGAAAGCGGCGCCGACGCGCTCGAAGCGGCGACCTCGGTGCTCGCCGCACTTTATCAGGAGCGCCGGCGGCTCGCGGGGACGATTTCGCAGGTTCCCGGCATCGGCACGCCAAAGCTCACGGTCGGGCTGATCTCCGGCGGCATCAACACCAACGTGGTGCCGGACCGCGTGGTTATGCGGCTCGACCGTCGCCTGATCCCGGAGGAGGACGGCGTCGACGCCGAGCGCGACCTCGTCGCGCTCATCGAGCGCGCCGGCGCGCGCCCCGGCATCCGCATCGCGTGCCGCCGCATTCTGCTGGCCGAGCCGCTGCGGCCGAGCGCCGGGGTCGAGCGCCTGGTCGAGCCGCTGTCCCGCCACGCCAGCGCCGTGCTCGGCACGCCGGTCAACGCCGCCGGCGTCCCGCTCTACACCGACGCGCGCCACTATGCGGAGCGCGGCATCCCGACCGTGCTCTACGGCGCCGGGCCGCGCTCGATCCTCGACGCCAACGCCCACGCCGCCGACGAGCATTTGCGCCTGACGGACCTTGCGGCGGCGACGCAGGTCGTCACGGCAACCCTGCGGGATTTGTTGAAGGACTGAGCGCTGGGTCGTGTCCCGGATGCGGTGCAGCGCGTAGGCGGCCCATCGCGCCGTTGCGCGATGGGGACGGCAAAGCGGTGCGCCGCTGATCCGGGACCCAGATTGAACGCAAACTTCTGGACCCCGGGTCTGCAGCGCACCGCACCGCAAAGTCGGCGGTGCGCTGCGCTGCGCCCGGGGCACGTCGCAGCGTTACGAGAACCCGACCACCGTGCCGTGCAGGTCGTAGGCGTCGGCGCGCTCGATCTTCACGGTCGCGATCTCGCCCACGCGCAGCGGCCGCCGGGCGCGCACATGCACCGCGCCGTCGATCTCCGGGGCGTCGCCGCGGCTGCGGCCCTTGGCGCCGGCCGGACCGACCGCGTCGATGATGATCGGCTGGCGCGTGCCGACCTTGCGCTTCAGGCGCTTGGCCGAGATCGCCTGCTGGCATTGCATGAATCGGTGCCAGCGCTCCTCCTTGACGGCGTCGGG
>DASPZC010000331.1:0-12672 GCA_035636455.1 Xanthobacteraceae bacterium | reverse complement strand
CACCGCGTCTCGCATCACGGGAAAATGTCGGATGCGGAATGGGAGGAGGCCTATCGGGCCGCGTGGCACGCGTTCTATACGCCCGAGCACATGCGCACGATCATGCGCCGCACCGCCGCGCATCCGCTCGGCCGCCCGCAGACGACCCTCTCGACGATCCTGTGGTTCCTGCTGATGATCCTGTTCGAGGGCGTGCATCCGCTCGAGGGCGGCGCATTCCGCCTCAAATTCCGGCGCGACCGGCGCCGCGGGCTGCCGATCGAGAGCCCGTTGGCGTTCTATCCACGCTATGCCCGCGAGATCCTGGTCAAGGCCTGGAACTATGGGACGACCTACCGGCGCGCCAAGAAGATGATGAAAGAGGTGCTGGCCGCGCCGGACCGCTGGTCCTACACGGATGTCGCCATTGCGCCGCCGCGCGAGGACGAGTTCGACACGCTCGAGCTTTACCACGCGACGAGCGGCGGCGAGGCGGCGCTCGCGCGCAAGCGCCGCGGCGAGGCGATCCGCGCGGCGGCCGGCGCCGCGCATCATCGCGAGCATGCGGCGGCGTCCTGAAGCGGCCGATGGGCATGGTTATGTGGTTGCGTTGGGGGCGGCGCCTGCTGCGTCCGTTGGCGTGGGGCGCGGTCGCCGTACTGATGTTGCTCGCCCATCAAGGCCATGCGCAGCGCGGTCCGCAGACCGCGCCCGGCCTGTTCGAGGCCTGGGCCGGCTCCTGGTCCGGGGAGGGCGCGCTGAGCACCGCGGACGGGACGCGCGAACGCGTCCGCTGCGCCATGACCTACGCCGTGCAAGACCGCGGCTACGCGGTGCGGCTGGATTTGCGCTGCGCCAGCGACGCCTACCGGTTCGAGATCGCCAGCAACATGGTTCAGGAGGGACAGTCGCTCTCGGGCGACTGGTTCGAGAGCACGCGCCGCGTCGGCGGAAGAATTACTGGACGCGCGAGCGGCAGCCGGCTCGACATCAGGGCCGAAGGCGACACGTTCACGGCGCTCCTGACCGTGACCACGCAGGGCAACCGCCAGACATTCGTGCTGGAGTCGCCCGGCAGCCCATTGTCGCAAGTCTCGATCGCGCTCAATCGGGCGGCGAGATAAACGAGTGACGGCCGCGTTCTGTCGTCTGTCCTCTGTCCTCCGACGTCACGACAGCCAGCGCTTGCGCCGTTTGTAGTGCTTGACGTCGCGGTAGGATTTCCGCGCGCCGATCTCGTTGAGGCCGAGGTAGAACTCCTTGATGTCGGAGTTCATCCGCAGCTCCTTGGCCGGCCCTTCCAGCACGATGCGGCCGTTCTCCATCACGTAGCCGTGGTCGGCGATATCGAGCACCAGCGCGGCGTTCTGCTCGACGATCAGCACGATCAGATTGCGCTCCTCCTTGAGGCGGCGGATGATCGCGAAAATTTCCTCCATGATCAGCGGCGCGAGCCCGAGCGAGGGCTCGTCGAGCAGAATCGCCTTGGGCTGCGACATCAGCGCCCGGCCGATCACCAGCATCTGCTGCTCGCCCCCCGACAGGTAGCCGGACTGCAGATGCCGGCGCTCCTTGAGCCGCGGGAAGGAGTCGTACACGCGCTCGATGTTCTCGCGCACGGCCTTCGCGTCACGGCGCGTGTGGGCGCCGGCGATCAGATTCTCCTCGACCGTGAGGCTTGGAAACACCCGCCGGCCCTCGAACACCTGGACCACGCCGTGCCGCACGACGTCGTGCGCCGCAAGCGGATCGAGCCGCCGGCCGTCGAGCTCGATGCTGCCTTTGGTCACCCGGCCGCGTTCCGTGCGCAACAGGCCGGAAATCGCCTTGAGCGTCGTCGTCTTGCCCGCGCCGTTGGCGCCGAGCAGCGCCGTGATGCACCCGTCGTTGGCGCGCAGCGATACGCCCTTGAGCACTAGGATGACGTTGTCGTAGACGACTTCGATATTGTTGAGTGCAAGCACGGCGCGACCTTGACGAGAGGTGTCCCGGATGCGGTGCAGCGCGTAGCGGTGCACCGCTGATCCGGGATCGTCTCCGCAGCCCCCGGGTCTGCAGCGCACCGCTGCGCGCTGCGCGGCGCCCGGGGAACCACACAATGGCTTTCAGCGTCACTCCGCCGAGCTGACGGCCTTGGCCAGGACCTCGGGGTAGGCGCGGAACCATTCGGTTTCCTTGACGAACTTGCCGCCCTTGGCCTGGAACACCTGCACCCAGCCGCCGCCCTCATGGTTCGCCGCGGTGACCTCGATCGGCGGAACCAGGCCGCCGAGGGTCAGGCCCTTGATCGCCTCAAAACCCTTGCGCACGTCCTCGCCGGTCGGCTTGGCGCCGCCCTTCGCCTTGATGGCGTTGCGGATGGCTTCGGTGTGCACGGCGGCGATCAGCAGTCCGCGGTTATAGTAGACGGTCGACGCCATTTCCTTGGGCGGCTCCTTGCCCTGCGCCTTGTACATGGCGACGATGTCCTTGCGGGCCGGGTAGTCGTCGCCCACGCCGGCGAACTGGAGGGTGTGATAGCCTTCCGCCACCGACCAGCCGCCGGCGGCCGCGATGTCGTCCTCGGCCGACGCCCACACCAGCCCGACCACTTTCGACAGCGGATAGCCGGCGCGCTTCAATTCCTTGATGGCGACCGAGGGCGAACGGCCGAACAGGTGGGCGATCACGAAGTCGGGCCGGAAGCGCTGGGAGATGTCGAGCACCTGCGCACCCAACTCGACGCCGGGCGGCGGCACGGCAAAGGTTCTCAGCTCGAACTTTTCGAGCTTCTGCAGGTCCTCGATGATTGCGATCGGCTCGTGGCCGGCCGGGTTGTCGTAAAAGACGTAGGCGATCTTCTTGCCGGCCAGGCTGCCGCCCAATTTCTCCTTGACGAAGCTGATCGCGGCGGCGCCCTGCGACCAGTACGTAGCGGCGATCGGGAACAGGTACGGGTAGCGCGCGCCGTTTGCTGCCGCCGACGTGCCGAAGCCCGGCGAGGTGCCGGGGATCTTGTCCTCGTTGAGTTTTTGGGTCAGCGCCTGGGTCTGCGGCGTGCCGTAGATCATGATGGAGACCGCTCCGTCCGACTTGAAGCGCTCATAGCTCTCCATCGCCGGTGGAACCTTGTACTCGTGGTCGATCTCGCGCGCGACGATCTTGTAACCCTCGATCCCGCCCTTGGAGTTGATCAGGCTGATGTAGTCCTGGATGGCGGGACACAGGCGCACGCCCACGATCTGCGTCGGGCCGGTGCGGTCGCACTGCGCGCCGATCAGAATTTCGCCTTTCTGTTGCGCCGCCGCGCTGCCGGCAAGGCAGAGCGCCAGGCCTCCGGCGAGCGCCGCAACGGGTGTTGATATGCTTCTCATGGTCGTTCCTCCTTCTGGTTTTCAGCTCAATACGAGAAAGGCCACATGCGGAAGTAGTTACGGACGTTTCCCCACAGCCGGTTCAGGCCCTCCGGTTCCACGACCAGGAACACGATGATCAAGGTGCCGAACATGACCAGCCGGAGGTTGGGGATAATATTGAGCAAATCCCCATGTGAAAAGAACAGGTCGCCGACCCCCTCCAGCAGCCATCGGGTCGCGATCGGCAGCATGGTAACGAAGATCGCCCCGAAGATCGAGCCGAGAACCGAGCCCAGCCCGCCGATGATGATCATCGCCAGGTAGTCGATCGAGACGTTGATCTGGAACTGCTCGTAGTTGGCGATGCCGAGATAGTAGGTATAGAGCACCCCGGTGACGCCGGCGTAGAACGACGAGATGGCGAACGCCAGCAGCTTATAGCGGAATATATCGATGCCGATGATCTCCGCCGCCGTGTCGTGGTCGCGAATGGCGATGAACGCCCGCCCGATCCGGCTGCGCGCCAGGTTCATGGTGCCGACGATGGCGACGACCACGAAGAACATCAGGAAGAAGTAGAGCTGGGCCTGGGTCTTGAGCTGCACGCCGAGGAAGGTCGGGCGCGGCACCTCGATCGAGGCCTGCACGCCGCCGGAAATCCACGGCACGTGGTTGATCGTCCACTCGATGATCAGCTGGCCGGCCAGCGTGGCGATCGCCAGATAGAGCCCCTTGATGCGCAACGAGGGCACCCCGACGACCGCGCCGATCAGGGCCGCCATCAGGCCGCCCGCCGGCAGCGCGATCCAGAACGGCGCGCCCAGGCGGGTGATCAGGTTGGCGGCCGTGTAGGCGCCGACCGACATGAAGGCGGCATGGCCGATCGAGACCTGCCCGGTATAGCCGACCAGGATGTTGAGGCCGAGCGCCCCCACCACCGCGATGAGGATCAGGTTGAGGATCGAAATGTAGTATTCGCCGAGCGCGAGCGGCGCGACGACGACGAACAGCACGATCATCGCCGCCACCGACCATTTGGCGATCGGCAGCGGATAGAGCGCCATGTCGGCGCCGTAGCTGGTCTTGAAGACGCCGGCCTCGCGATGAAACATGCCCGAACCGGACCTCTCCGCCTCACACCCGCTCGATCTGCCACTTGCCGAACAGCCCGTAAGGCCGGATCATCAGCACGATGATCATCAGCACATAGGGCACGAAGTCCTTGGTGCCGCCGCCCACGTAGGGATCGAGGTAGCCGGCGGCGAGGTTCTCCACGACGCCGACGATCAGCCCGCCGACCACCGCCCCGATCACCGAATCGAGTCCGCCCAGGATCACGACCGGGAACACCTTGAGGCCGACCAGCGCCAGCTGGTTGTCGACGCCGAGCATCGCCCCCCACACGACGCCGCCGAGCGCCGAGACGATGCCGGCCATGGCCCAGGCGAGCGCGAAATAGCGCGGCACGTTGATGCCCATCGCCATGGCCACCTGGTGGCTGTCGGCCACCGCCCGCATGGCGACGCCCATGCGGGTGCGCAGGAAGAACCAGGTGAAGGCCGCCAGGAACACCAGGCTGATGGCGGCGCTCACCAGCTGGACCGGCGGCAGCGTGATCGGCCCGAGATAGATCGGCTCGTCGCTCACCGGCATGACGATGGCGCGGGTGCCGGCGCCGAACACCAGCGTGGCAAATCCCCGCAGCAGCGCCGCGATGCCGATGGTCGCCATGATCACCGCGACCACCGGCCGGCCGATCAGCGGGCGCAGCACGACGCGCTCGAGGCCGAAGCCGAACCCGATCATGCAGGCGATCGAGACGAGGGCGCACAGCCAGAACGGCAGGTCCGCGAGGTAGGCGCCGGCCGCCGCGATGAACGCCGCGAACATGACGAATTCGCCCTGGGCGAAGTTGATCGCGTCCGTCGCCTTGTAGACCAGCACGAACCCCAGCGCGATCAGCGCATACATCAGCCCGATCATCAGCCCGTTGGTGACGAGCGCGATGGTGAATTGCAGGTCGAATTCAGGCATAGGCCGGCTCGCTTGCGGCCGGCGCCGGGGCCGCCGGCAGCTCGACGTCTTCGATCGTCACGCGCGACTTGAGCTTGCCGGTGCGGCCGTCCTCATAGGTGATGTCCGTCGTCACCTCGACGTCGCGCTGCCTGCCGTAGAGCGCCTCGATCAATGCCGCGTACTTTTCCGCGACGAAGGGGCGGCGGATCTTGCGCGTGCGCGTGATCTCGTTGTCGTCCGCGTCGAGCTCCTTGTTGAGCAGCAGGAAGCGGCGGATGGCCGCGGCGGCCGGCAGGGTCGCGTTGCACCGGCGGATTTCCTCGCCGATGAGCCGCCGCACCTCCGGCTTCGCGCTCAGGTCCTGGAACGACGTGTAGGCGAGGTTGCGCCCTTCCGCCCAGCTGCCGACGATCGACAGGTCGATGGCGATGAGCGCCGCCACGAACGGCCGCGCGTCGCCGAACGCCACGGCCTCGCGGATGAACGGGCTGAATTTCAGCTTGTTCTCGATGAATTGCGGCGCGAACGGCGTGCCGTCGCTGAGCTTGCCCACGTCCTTGGCGCGGTCGATGATCACGAGATGGCCGCGCGGGTCGAGGAAGCCGGCGTCGCCGGTGCGATACCAGCCGTCCGCCGTGCGCGCCTGCTCGGTCGCTTCGGGCAGCTTGTAGTAGCCGCCGAACAGGCCGGCCGAGCGGATCTGCACTTCGCCGTTGCCGGCGATGCGCACCTGCATGCCGGGGCAGACGCGGCCGACCGTGTCGGGGTCCGCCTCGCCGTCCGCCTGCAGCGAGGCGAGGCCGGACAGCTCGGTGGCGCCGTAGATCTGCTTCAGGTTGATGCGGAACGAGCGAAAGAACCGATAGGCATCGGCGCCAAGCGGTCCGCCGCCGCTGTAGGCCCAGCGTGCGCGGCCGAGGCCGAGCTGATCGCGCACCGGGCCGTAGACCAGGAACTCGCCGACCGCGAGGCCGAGCCGCATCATCGGCGGGACCCGCTCGCCGCTGCGCTGGCGCTCGCCCGCCCGTTCGGCGAGGTTGCGGAAGAATTCGTAGATCGTGCGCTTGAGCGGCGTCGCGTCGGCCGCCTTGATCTGCAGCCCGGACAGCATGTTCTCCCAGATGCGCGGCGGCGCCAGCAGCGCCGTCGGCCCCAGCTCGCGCAGGTCGCGCTGCACCGTCTCCACGCTCTCCGGGCAGTTGCAGGTGAAGCCGACCAGGAGGCTGAGCGTGGTCGAATAGAGCGCGTCGCCGACCCACGCCATCGGCAGGTAGCACAGCCACTGGTCGCTCGCCCGGATGTCTTCCGCCGCGACGAACGCCTGGGCGGCGCTGATCATGTTGGCGTGCGACAGCATCACTCCCTTGGGCTTGCCGGTCGTCCCCGAGGTATAGGCCAGGAGCGCGATGTCGGCTGGCGCGCTCTTGTCGATCTCCGCCTCGACGTAGCCGGCGCGATGCGCGCCGAACTCGCGCCCGGCCGCCTGGATCTCCTCGAACGACTTCAGCAGCGGGGAGTTGTAGTGGCGCATGCCGCGGCGGTCGTCATAGACGAGGAGCTTGAGGCTCGGCAGCTGGTCGCCGAGCGAGAGGATCTTGTCGACCTGCTCCTGGTCCTCCGCGACGATGACCGAGACCTCGGCGTGGTTGAGCACGTAGACGATCTCGGACGCGATCGAATCCTGGAACACCGGCGCCGAGACGCCGCCGAGGCTTTGCGCCGCCAGTTGCGCCCAGTAGAGGCGCGGCCGGTTGTCGCCGATCACCGAGAGCTTGTCGCCGCGGCAGACTCCGTGCGCCGCGAGGCCCAGCGCGAGCAGCCGAACCTGATCGTAATATTCCGACCAGGTGAACGTCTGCCAGATGCCGCGGTCTTTTTCGCGGATGGCCGGCCGCTGCGCCATGGTTTCGGCATTGCGGCGCAACAGCCGCGGCAAGGTCGTATCGGTCATGCGGTCGCTTCCTGATGATTCCTGCTGGTGCCGAGATAGGCGCGGATCACGTCCGGATGGCGCTGCATCTCGCCCGGCGTTCCCTCGGCGATCTTGCGGCCGTGGTCGAGCACCGCGACCCGGTCGGAAATGTCCATCACCACGCCCATGTCGTGCTCGATCAGGACCACCGTGGTGCCCCATTCCTGGTTCACGTCGAGGATGTAGCGCGCCATGTCTTCCTTCTCGTCCTGGTTCATGCCGCCCATGGGCTCGTCGAGCAGGACGATTTTCGGGTCGAGCGCCAGCGCCCGCGCCAGCTCGACGCGCTTGCGCAGGCCGTAGGCCAGCGCGCCGATCGGTTGGCGGCGCAGGTTCTGCAGCTTGAGAAAGTCGATCAGGTCCTCGACCCGGGCGCGGTGGGCGATCTCCTCCTTCTGCGCCAGGCCCCAATAGACGAAGGACGAGAGGACGCCCGACTTCATGCGCACGTGACGCCCCAGCAGGATGTTGTCGAGCACGGTCATGCCGGTGAACAGGGCGAGGTTCTGGAACGTGCGCGCCACCCCCATGGCGGCGACCTGCGACGGCCGCGCGCCGCCGATGTCCTTGCCCTCCAGCACGATCGCGCCGCTGTTGGGCCGGTAGAAGCCGCTGATGATGTTGACCAGCGTGGTCTTGCCGGCGCCGTTCGGGCCGATGATCGACATGATCTCGCCGCGCCGCACAGAGAGCGTCACGTCCTCGAGCGCGCGCACGCCGCCGAAGCGCTTGGACACGCCGGCGACGGCGACCTGGGTCTCGCCGGGCCCGACCGCCGACGCCTGCGCGGGGCTCAAAACCATGCCGACGCCCCCTCCCATGCAGGCAGCGTATGTCCGCCATGATGGAAACGCGGATGCGGGAATGCAAGAGCCCTTAAGCGGCACGGGTGCGCCGCAGCATCCTTCGGCTACGGGCAACCTCTTTCCCCGCGCAACAGCGACATACTCCGAGCCGGATGAGGCCCAGGCCCGTTACCCAAGCATGTACCTCAGGCTGCGCGGCGCCGCTTGGAGGTTCGTTTCCCCGCCGCGCGTCGCG
Organism: Xanthobacteraceae bacterium; assembly: GCA_035636455.1. Lineage (GTDB taxonomy): Bacteria > Pseudomonadota > Alphaproteobacteria > Rhizobiales > Xanthobacteraceae > AP-16. Next base: position 4,329 of record DASPZC010000331.1, on the reverse strand, counting down.
CAGAAAGGGTTAGACCCAAGGCGCGGACGATGCGCATGACCGTGCTGAACTCGGGATTGCCGGCTTGCCCGAGTGCCTTATACAGGCTCTCGCGGTTCAAACCGGCATTCTTTGCGATCTCACCCATGCCGCGCCCGCGCGCGACGAGGCCAAGCGCGTCGCGCACGAAATCCGCGTCACCGGTCTCAAGGGCCGCCGTGATATAGGCGACCTGACGTTCTTCCGTGTCGAGATAGTCGGCGGGGTCGAATCGCGTCGTCTTGCACATCACAAGGCTGTAGCCTGTAGGCTACAGCCAGTCAAACGACAATGGCGTGCGGAGAGGTGAAGCGCGCCTTGACCACGCCATCACACCAGCCCGGTCGCCTGCCGCAGCAGCGGCACCGCATCGCCGAGGAGGGAAGGGGGCCAGGGGACGGCGAGCACGCGGTCGAACACCGCCCACAGGAACGCCGTGACGGCGGCGGCGGCCGGCAGCGCCAGGCGCCAGGGTTCGTGAAACTCCGCGTGCATGAACAGCGCGACGAACACCGCGATGGCCGGGATGAAGCCGATCACCATGCCGCCTGCGGCCAGCCCGACGAGCCAGCCGAAGTAGCGCGCGGCGCGCAGGCGGACGAGCGCCGGTTCCGCAGCGTCCCGATCGTGCGCAAGCTCCAGTCCGCTTCGTGCATGCACGCCTCCGAGCCGCTCGCCCGGGGCGGTCTCGCGCGGGGTGAACACCTCCGTTGCCAGATTGAGCGCCGCGAAGACGAGCGCGGCGAGCGTCGCGGTGACGGGAACGAGTTTCGCATCGAACGGCCAGTCGCGCGCCGACCACAGCGCGCCGATGGCGACGAGGACGATGACCGCGGTGAACGCGGCGGCGCCGTCGAAACGGAGCGATGAAGGCCGCAGCCGTGCGAGCGTGCGCGCGATCTCGACCATGTGGCCGGTGAGCGGGCGCACGATCGCCCATAGGGTGAGCGCCAGTACGACGAGGACGATCGGCCGCATCAGCCATCCGGCCCCGTGGATTTCCGTCGAGATGAACAGATAGCGCTCGAAGATGGCGCCGAGCACGAGGCCGACGATGAGCGGCGGGCGCGGCCAGTGGAATTGCTTCATGATCCAGCCGAGCGCGCCGAACACCAGCAGCACGGCAAGGTCGCCCCATGCATGCGCGCCCTCGAACGCGCCGACGAACACGATCGCGAGCACCAGCGGCAGCAGCACGCCGATGCGCACGGTCGACAGCCGCGCCAGCAGCCGGCTCGCGAACAGGCAGATGCCGGCGCCCATGATGTGGGCGATGGTCAGGCTCCAGATGATCGAATAGGTCACGTCGAGATGTTTTGTCAGCATGTCCGGCCCGGGGACCAGGCCGTGCATCAGGAAGGCGCCGAGCAGGAGCGACATCGACGCGCCGGCCGGCACGCCGAACGCGATGGTCGGCACCAGATGGCCGCCTTCCTTGGCGTTGTTCGAGCTTTCCGCCGCGATCACGCCGCGCACGTCGCCCTGTCCGAACGTCTGCGTGTTCTTCTCGGTGCGCAGCGCGTGGCCGTAGGCGATCCAGTCGATGATCGCCGAGCCGAGCCCCGGCACCGCGCCCAGCAGCGCCCCGAGCCAGCTGCAGCGCAGCACCAGCCACCAGTGCCGCGCCGCGTCGCGCACGCCGCGCCACTGGCTCGCCATGGAGAAATCGGCGCCGTCGGCGTTGGCGGCGATCGGGCGCCGCGCGATCGCCATGTCAGCCAGCTCGGGGATGGCGAAAATGCCGAGCGTCACCGGCACCAGCGGCAGGTGGTCCCACAGATAGAGCGTGTCGAAGGTCCAGCGCAGCGTGCCGGTCTGCGCGCCGGCGCCGATCATGGCGAGCATCAGGCCGAGGCAGGCGGCGGTGAGCCCCTTGAGCGGCGCCCGCCCGCTGAGCACCGCCACCATGGACAGGCCGAAAATGCAGAACGACAGCAGCTCGGGCGAGGCGAGGTAGAGCACGAACGGGCGGAGCACGGGGATGGCGATCGCGAGCAGCAGCGCGCCGAAAATGCCGCCGAAGAGGGAGGCGGCGTAGCCGGCCCCGAAGGCGCGCCCGGCCTGGCCGGCCTTGGCCAGCGGGTGGCCGTCGAGCACGGTGGCGGCGGCGCCCACCGTGCCGGGCACGCCGAACAGCACCGCCGGGATCAGGTCGGAGATGGTCGTCGTCGCCGCCATGCCGATGAGCAGCGCAAAGGCCGAGTGGGCGTCGAGCCCGTAGGTGAAGGGGATGAGGATGGCAAGCCCGACCAGGCCGCCGAGCCCCGGCATCACGCCGAGCGAAAGCCCGATGACGACGCCCAGCGCCATGATCATGAGCCGCGTCGGCTCGAGGATCAGCGCCAGCGCGTGCAATCCGGCGTCGAGCATTCGGAGAACCCCGCAGCCGGCCGGAGGAACGCGCCGGCAGGCTTAGAGCATGATCCCGAAAAGTGGGTACCGGTTTTCGGAAAAGATCATGCTCCAACAATAACCTAGAGCGGGATGACGATTCGAAGAAAAGTCATCCCGCTCTAGGGATTGATCTTAAAGCCTTTCTGGAGGAAAACGACCTCGCACGAGAGGGCGCTTGCGCCCGAGGATGCCGTCATGACCGAAGACGTTCCGAAGGGAACCGAGTCCCACTATCACAGCAAGAAGGACCGGGTGTTCGTGCGCGCGATCGCCGGGCACTACCGGCTCAAGGAGGAGCTGGCCCGGCTGCGCGCCCTGCCGCGCGTGCGCAAGGGCAAGGAGATAAAGTTCATCGACGGGCCGCAGGCCTACAGCCGCCACTACCTCGAGCCGAAGGACGGCCTCGCCCAGACGCTGCACCTGCACATCGAGGAATACGGCCCCGGCGGCAAGTCGCAGAAGCACGGCCACGTCAACGAGGCGGCGTTCTACATCCTCGACGGCCGCGGCTACGAGATCCACGACGGCGTGCGCTACGACTGGCAGGCGGGCGACGTCGCGGTGGTGCACAACAATTGCGTCCACCAGCACTTCAACGCCGATCCCGACAGGCCGGCGCGCGCGCTGGTGATGAAGTGCAAGCCCATGTACATGTTCATGAACATGCTGTTCCAAAAGCTGGTCGAGCCGCGCCCGACCGAGCCGGCGCCGGGCGGCGTCGGCTTTGCGCCGCGCGAGGGCGAGGACGACTATAATCACGCTGGAGCATTTTCCGGAAAAAGCCTGCCCCGGACGTGATCCGGGGTGGGTACCGGTTTTCCGCAGAAAATGCGACCAAATAAGTAAGACGGGGTTCGACATGGCCTGGGGTGAAGCGAAAGCCTGGCTCGCCGGCGAGCTGCACCGGAAGCTTTATCAGGACATGCTCGACGACGCGGCGAGCGCGCCCGCGCGCAACGCCAAGCGCAGGAAGGTGGTGCGTCCCGCCGAAATGCCGTGGGAGATGGCGCGCCAAGGCCTGCTCAAGCACCTGCTCAACGAGCAGATGAACACGCGCATGGAGACGGTCGACGCCTACATGCAGGTGATCCCGCCCGGCAGCCGCTCCGGCAGGCACCGCCACCTCGCCGAGGAATGCCTCTACGTGCTGGAGGGCCGCGGCTACGACCTGCATCAGGACTGCGACGTCGAGATCACCGACACCTATCACTGGAAGCCGCAGGCCGAGACCAGGCGCTGCGAATGGGAGGCGGGCGACGTGATCTACGTGCCGCCGAGCACCATCCACCAGCACTTCAACGCCGACCCGCACCGCCCCGTGCGGCTGATCTCGGTGACCAACCGCATCTACAAATATTGCGGCCTCAACGACCTCGAGCAGCTCGAGGACGCCCCCGAATACGATCCCGCCGTCACTCTCACCGCCGAGCTGATGAAGCGCTATCTCGCCGCGAAAGTCCCCGAGCCGGTCTGATCGTTACCTCCCCCTGGAGGGGGGAGGTCGGCGCGCGAAGCGCGCCGAGTGGGGGTGAATCTGCTCGGCCGGCGCCGGGTCCACCCCACCCCGCCGCCTTCGGCGGCGACCCTCCCCCTCCAGGGGGAGGTAACGATCAGACCGGCTCGGAGACTTTCGCGGTGAGATACCGCTTCACCAGATCGGCGGTGAGAGTGACGGCAGGATCGTACTCGGGGGCGTCCTCGATCTGCTCGAGATCGTTGAGGCCGCAATATTTGTAGATGCGGTTGGTCACCGAGATCAGCCGCACCGGCCGGTGCGGGTCGGCGTTGAAGTGCTGGTGGATCGTGCTCGGCGGCACGTAGATCACGTCGCCCGCCTCCCATTCGCAGCGACTGATCTCGGCCTGCGGCTTCCAGTGATAGGTGTCGGTGATCTCGACGTCGCAGTCCTGATGCAGG
>DASPZC010000330.1:0-7679 GCA_035636455.1 Xanthobacteraceae bacterium | reverse complement strand
ACTGCTCGAGCAGCGCGAGATCGGCGCCGGCGCAGAACGCATCCTTGCCGCTGGTCACCACCGCGCCCTTGACGGCGGCGTCGCCCGCGACCTTCTCGACGATCGCGGAGAGCTCGGCGATCACGCCGGGGTCGATCACGTTCATCGAGCGGTCGGGCATGTCCCAGGTCACGAGCGCAATGCCGTCGCCGTCGATGTCGAGCTTGAAATTCTGATGGCTCATCGTTTTGCTCCTCGCCGCCTCAGGCGGAATAGGGTTCGCCGGATTTGTGCAGATAGCGCCCGCCGCGCTCGTCGCGCTCGGCCACGAGATCGATGTCGGGGTATTGGGCGCGCTCGCGCGCCGCGCGCGTGCCGATCTCGAGGAAGAGCGCGTCGCGCTGCGATTTGTTGACGAGGTGATGGCCGTTGGGCGCGCCCGCCTTCCACCCGGCGGCGTCGCCGGGGCGCAGCAAAATTTCGCCTTCGTCCTCGATCAGCGCCAGCTCGCCTTCGAGCACGAAGATCAGCTCGTCCTCCGCTTCGTGCCAGTGGCGCTGCGAGGAGGCGGCCCCGGGCGGCAGCCGCGTCAGGTTGACGCCGAACTGGGTGAGCCCCGCCGCATCGCCGAGCGCGCGCCGCTCGCGCCCCGCCACCAGCGCGCTGTACGGCGCCGGATAGCGGCTGCCGATGCGCGGCGCGATCTTGCCGATGTCGATCTTGGGCACGCCTTGTGCCTCCTGCTGTTTTCGAGAAGCGAATAGCGAATGGCGAATGGCGAATAGAAAAAACTATTCGCTACTCCCTATTCGCTATTCGCCATTTCGTTCACACCCGCTCAATGATCGTCGCGGTGCCCATGCCGGCGCCGATGCACAGCGTCACCAGCGCGGTCGAGAGGTCGCGGCGCTCCAGTTCGTCGAGCACGGTGCCGAGGATCATGGCGCCGGTGGCGCCGAGCGGATGGCCCATGGCGATGGCGCCGCCGTTGACGTTGACCTTGGCCGGATCGATCTGGAACGCCTGCATGTAGCGCAGCACCACCGAGGCGAAGGCCTCGTTGAGCTCGATCAGGTCGATGTCGTCGAGCGTCATGCCGGCCTTCTTGAGCACCTTGCGGGTGACGTCGATCGGGCCGGTGAGCATGATCGCCGGCTCCGAGCCGATATTGGCGAAGGCCTTGACCCTGGCGCGCGGCTTGAGGCCGGCGCGGCGGCCGGCCTTCTTGCTGCCGACCAGCACCGCGGCGGCGCCGTCGACGATGCCGGACGAATTGCCGGCGTGATGCACATGCTTGACCGCCTCGACCTCGGGATGCGCCTGCAGCGCCACCGAATCGAAGCCGTACATCTCGCCCATCTGCACGAAGGACGGCTGCAGCGCGGCGAGCGACTGCATGGTCGTGGTCGGCCGCATGTGCTCGTCCTTGGCCAGGATGGTGAGCCCGTTCACGTCCTTGACCGGCATCACCGTATGCTTGAAGCGGCCCTCGTTCCACGCTTCGGCGGCGCGCTTCTGGCTCTCGACCGCGTAGGCGTCGACGTCGTCGCGGGAAAAGCCGTAGCGGGTCGCGATCAGGTCGGCGGAAATGCCCTGCGGCAGGAAATAGGTCTTGACCGCGATCGCCGGGTCCATCGGCCAGGCGCCACCGGAGGCGCCGATGCCGACCCGGCTCATCGATTCGACGCCGCCGCCGATGGTCATGTCGTGCTGGCCCGACATGATCTCGGCCGCCGCGAAGTTGATGGCGTCGAGCCCGGAAGCGCAGAAGCGGTTGATCTGCACGCCGGGCACGCTGTCGCCGTAGCCGGCGGTGAGCGCGGCCGCGCGCGCGATGTCGCCGCCCGCCTCGCCGACCGGGTCGACGCAGCCGAGCACCACGTCGTCGACCAGCGCGGGGTCGAGCTGGTTGCGGTCGCGCACCGCGCCGAGCACCTGGGCGGCGAGATTGAGCGCGGTGACTTCATGCAGCGCGCCGTCGGCCTTGCCGCGGCCGCGCGGGGTGCGCACGTGATCGTAGATGAAGGCGTCGGCCATCGGGGTTCTCCTCAAACAAATGGTTACAGGCTGCGCGCGATCAGAAGCTTCATGATCTCGTTGGTGCCGGCATAGATGGGCTGCACCCGCGCGTCGCGGTACATGCGCGAGATCGGATATTCATCCATGTAGCCGTAGCCGCCGAACAGCTGCAGGCAGCGGTCGACGATCGAGTTCTGCAGGTCGGTGAGCCAATATTTGGCCATCGACGCGGTGGTCGTGTCGAGCTCGTGCCGGATGTGGCGCTCGACGCAGTGGTCGTGGAACACCTTGGCGATGGTCGCCTCGGTCTTGCACTCGGCGAGCACGAACTGGGTGTTCTGGAACTCGACGATCGCCTTGCCGAACGCCTTGCGCTGCTTGACGTAGTCGATGGTGAGCGCGAGCGCCCGTTCGATCATGCCGATGGCGGCGGTCGAGACGATCAGCCGCTCCTGCGGCAGCTCGGTCATGAGCTGGATGAAGCCCTGGCCCTCCTCGCTGCCGAGCAGAGCTTCGGCCGGCAGCTTCACGTCCTCGAAGAACAGCTCCGAGGTGTCGGCCCAGTCGAGGCCGAGCTTCTTGAGCTTGCGGCCGCGGCGGAAACCCGGCGCGTCGTCGGTCTCCACCATCATCAGCGAGATGCCCTTGTGGCCGGCGTTCGCATCGGTCCGGGCGACGACGACGATCAGGTTGGCGTGCTGGCCGTTGGTGATGAAGGTCTTCGAGCCGTTGAGCACGTAGCCGTTGCCGGATTTCTTCGCCGTCGTGCGCACGCCCTGCAGGTCGGAGCCGGTGCCGGGCTCCGACATGGCGATCGCGCTGACCAGCTCGCCGGTCGCGAGCTTGGGCAGCCAGCGCGCCTTCTGCTCGTCGGTGCCGTAGCGCAGGATATAGGGGGCGACGATGCCGGAATGCAGCGGCGCGCCCATCGAATCGAGGCCCGCCAGCGCATATTCGCGGTTGATCACCGCCTCGTGCGCGAAGGTGCCGCCGGCGCCGCCGTATTCCTCGGGAATGCCGGCGCACAACAGGCCCGCTTCGCCGAGCTTCTTCCACGCCGCGCGGTCCATCATGCCGGCTTCGTTCCACCGCTCGACATGCGGCACCAGCTCGGCGGCAAGGAAACGCCGCGCCTGCTCCTCGAGCACAACGAGGTCCTCGCTCATCCAGGCGGGACGGGGAAGATTGAGAATGTCCATGGTGTTCTCGTGTGTTGCAGACCGGAACTCAGGCGAACCTAGAGATGACGCTCAAAGTCCATGCGCTGGTGAAGAATGCGGATAATTTCTATCCTCCCTTCCAGGACTCAAAAAAGGCCACATGAGAGCCGATCGCATATTTACGATAGCCTCGGCGAAGGTGATCGCATGCCCTCCCGCTGCGCGGTTCACGAGCGATCTGTTCGATACCTTCCTTCAGTATTCGATCGTAACGCTCGGCTTGATCGGCATCCCATCTATGTTCCGTGTAGGCCCAAATCTCCTCAATGTCCGCAAGGGCGCGAGGTGATAAAACGTAAGCCGCCATCACCGCGGCACGCGGCCACGTTTGCGAGCAATGAAGGCTTCAAAGTCGAACGGCACAGCTGGTCCGCTGTTCTCACCCTCAATGAGCGCTTCCCGCAACGCTTCCACCTTCATCTCATATTCCTCCAGCAGGCGCAGCCCGGCCTGCACAACGTCACTGACAGAACCATAGCGACCTTGCGCAACTTGCTGTTCGATGAAGGCGGCGAGATGATCACCGAGGGTTACGGAGGTGTTCTTCGGCATTGCTTGGTCCTCACGATAGCGGCAGTAACATAATGTCGATCGGCTTCGCTCTCAACTCGTTGCCATTCGTCAGAACGCCTCCGCCGGCAGCTCCATCGTGCTTGCCGCGCCGGTCTTGATGCGGGCGAGGTGCGCGGCGGTCTCCGGCAGCACGCGCTCCATGAAGAAACGGCCGGTGACGAGCTTGGCGTTGAGGCGCGCCGCCGCGCCGTCGGCTCCGGCGGCAAGCTTCGCCTGCGCCGCCTCGACCATGCGGCACCACATGTAGCCGAGCGCGACCAGGCCGAACAGGTGCATGTAGTCGGTGCCGCCGGCCCCGGCATTGTCGGGCTTCGCGGGCGCATTCTGCATGAACCACATGGTCGCCTGCTGCAGATGGCCGAGCGCGGCGCCGAGCGGCTCGACATAGGCCTTCAGGGCCTCGCTGCCGGCGTGATCCTTGATGTAGCCCTGCACCTCGTTGAAGAACGCCATCACGGCGCGCCCGCCGTCCTTGCCGAGCTTGCGGCCGACGAGGTCGAGGCCCTGGATGCCGTTGGCGCCTTCGTAGATCATGGCGATGCGGGCGTCGCGCACGAACTGCTCCATGCCGTGCTCAGCGATGTAGCCGTGCCCGCCATAGACCTGCTGCGCCGCCACCGCGTTGGCAAAACCCTGGTCGGTGAGCACGCCTTTGATCACCGGGGTGAGCAGGCCCATGTGGTCCTCGGCCGACATGCGCGCCTTGTCGTCGTCGGCGCGGCGCGCAACGTCGGCCTTGAGCGCGGTCCACATCACGAGCGCGCGCGCCGCCTCGTTGAAGGCCTTGATGGTCATCAGGCTGCGCCGCACGTCGGGATGCACGATGATCGGGTCGGCGGCTTTCTGCGGGAATTTGGTGCCGGAGATCGCGCGGCCCTGCAGGCGATCCTTGGCGTAGGCCGCGGCGTTCTGATAGGCGACCTCGGACATCGCCAGCCCCTGCACGCCGACCCCCAGCCGCGCCTCGTTCATCATCACGAACATGGCGTTGAGGCCGCGATTGGCCTCGCCCATCAGCCAGCCGGTCGCCCCGTCGAAATTCATCACGCAGGTCGAGTTGGCGTGGATGCCCATCTTCTCCTCGATCGACCCGCAGGACACGCCGTTGCGAGGGCCAAGCGACCCGTCGCCGTTGGACAGAAATTTCGGCACGACGAACAGCGAGATTCCCCTGACGCCCTCGGGCGCGCCCTCGATGCGCGCGAGCACCAGATGCACGATGTTCTCGGCGAGGTCGTGCTCGCCGGCGGAGATGAAGATTTTCGTGCCGGTGATCTTGTAGCTGCCGTCGGCCTGCGGCGCCGCCTTGGTGCGCAACAGGCCGAGGTCGGTGCCGCAATGCGGCTCGGTCAGGTTCATGGTGCCGGTCCAATGGCCGGCGATCATGTTCGGCAGATAGGCCTTCTTCTGCGCGTCCGAGCCGTGCACGTAGAGCGCGGCGATCGCGCCCTGGGTCAGGCCCGAGTACATCGCGAAGGACATGTTGGCCGAGCACAGGAACTCGCTGACCAGCTGGGTCATGGCCGTCGGCAGCCCCTGGCCGCCGAACTCGGTGGGGCAGGAAATGCCGATCCAGCCGCCGTCGACCAGGCGCTTGAACGCGTCCTTGAAGCCCTTGGGCGTGGTCACGCTGCCGTCGGCGTGATGCGTGCACCCTTCGACGTCGCCGATCCGGTTGAGCGGGGCGAGCACCTCCTGGCAGAATTTTCCCGCCTCCTCGAGCACCGCCGCGAGGACATCGGGCGAGGCGTCGGAAAACCCGGGCAGATTGTCGTAGCGCTCGATGTGGAAGACGTCGTTGAGCAGGAACTGCGCATCGTCCACGGGGGCCTGGTAGATCGGCATCGCTCACTCCTGATCCTGGTTCGTGTGCTGGACGCGCGCGGCCAGCATGGTCTCGACCGCGAGGCTCGCCCGGCTCAGTTCGGCAATGGCGCGATCGATATCGGCGCGCTGGCGCTCGAGGCGGACGATCCGTTCCTGGAATTTCGCCAGCGTCACCTGCAGCTGCGTGCGCTGGCCGTCGCCGAGGTCGTAGAGGTCGAGCATCTCGCGGACCTCTTCGAGCGAAAAGCCGACGCTCTTGCCGAGCAGCACGTAGCGCAGGCGCGCGCGGTCGCGGCGGCTGTAGAGGCGCTGCTCGCCGTTGCGGCGCGGATCGAGCAGGCGCTTCTCCTCGTAGAACCGCAGGGTGCGGGCGCTCACCCCGAATTCCTTGGTCAGATCCTGGATGGTGAAGACGTCGCGGCCGACCGCGCCGCGGTCGAAGCCGGACACGAGATCGGGGCCGGGCGAATGCGGATTGGCGGTGTGGCGAAGCGGGTCGAGTTGTGCCATGCACGGGACATAGCATCAGTTTACGTAAACGTCAAGCATGAGCCATGCTATACAAATACAGAAGCGCCCTCGATCTATCTACTATCTTCACGTGTGCTCCTGCAGAAACAAAGCCATTTGGCCCACGCCGCAACCGGACCGTTCGGTGGCGAACCGCGGTTGAGCCGAAATTTGTTAACGGACACCGGCAGGTTAACCGGTTCTTTACCGTAAAGCGGAAAAGTCGATCCCGAGGACAGCGGACCACGCGCAACGTCCACGTTCCATTAACGGGCGCCGGTTCCACCCCGCTCCTCCCTGTCCGTGTCGAACGCGGGTGCGAGCATGAAATCTGGCGCTCAGCTCAAGCTGAGGGGAGTCCGGCCTGAGGCGATCGAGACGGCGCGCGAAGCGGCGCGCCGCTCGGGCCGCTCGCTGAGCGATTGGATCGGCAGCGCCATCATCGAGACGGCGGCCGAATCCGGCGTCAGGCCGCGCGGCCAGCCCGATCAGCAAGACGATCTCGATCATTCCGGCGAAGACGACGCGGTCCACGACCGTCTCGACGAGATTGCGGCGCGCCTCGATCGCCTCATGCAGCGCGCCGAGACGCCCGCTCCGTCGAACGCGGCCGCAAGGCGGCCGGACGTCGACCTCGGCCCGACCGTCAGCGACCTCGAGGCGCGCCTTGCCGCCATGACGCGCGATCTCGGCGCCCGCAACGACGCCACGCCGCGCCGCCTCGCCGACGCGATCGCCCGGCTCGACAAGCGGCTCGACCAGATGATCGCGGGCAAGCAGGGTGCGGCCAAATCCGATTCACGCGTCGCGGCGCTCGAGCAGGCGCTCGAAGCGCTCAGCCGCGACCTGGCCCAGCCCCTGCCTTCGCCCGCCCCGCCGCCGCATTCGTTCGGCCTCGATCAGGCGATCGAGGAAATCTCGGCGCGCCAGCGCGCCCTTGAAGCCGAAGTCGCGCCCCGGGCACCCGCGCAGCCCGACATGTCGGGCCTGGAGCAATTGCTGCGCACCATCACGCAACAGCTCGAGACGTTGCGGCGGCCGTGCGCAGTTGAAGACGCCGTGCCGTTGCTCCGGCGCGAGCTCGCCGAGATCGGCCGCACGCTCGCCGAAGCGCTGCCGCGCCGCTCGCTGGACGCGGTCGAGGGCGAGCTTCGCGCGCTGTCCGAACGCATCGATCGCGACGGCCGCCGCGGGGCCGACGCCGCGGCCCTGGCGAGCATCGAGCAGGGGCTCGCCGAGGTGCGCGCGGCGCTCCATGCGCTCGCGCCGGCGGAGAGCCTGGCCGGCTTCGACGAGGACGTGAAGGCGCTCTCGCGCAAGGTCGACCGCATCAGCGCGACGGGCCCGGACGCCGACACCGTCAAGCATCTGGAGACCGCGATCGCCGAGCTGCGCAACATCTCGACGCGCGTCGCATCGGGCGAGGCGCTCGCGGCGCTGGCGAGCGACGTGCGCAATATCGGCGCCAAGCTCGACCGCGTCGCCTCCCCGCAGGCGCCCGATCGCGTCGGCATCGACCACCTCGCGCACCGCATCGAAGCGCTTGCCGCC
>DASPZC010000329.1:0-1716 GCA_035636455.1 Xanthobacteraceae bacterium | reverse complement strand
GGCCACTGTCGCGCTTACCATCGGGTTTGCGAAGTCCGATAATTTGGCGTCGGCCTATGGCATCGCGGTTTCGGCTACCATGCTGATGACGTCCGCGCTGCTGTTCATCGCCATGCGCGAGATCTGGCGCTGGAACCTGCTCGCTTCCGCTGCGCTCGCGGGCGCGTTGATGATCGTGGATACCGCGTTCCTGCTCGCGAATCTCACGAAAATCGCGGAGGGCGGATATGTGCCGCTGCTGCTCGCCGCGTGCGTCTATTTCGTGATGATTGTATGGCACACGGGAGCCAGGGCCGTGGACGCGCGTCTGCGTGACGCCATCATGCCGATTGAGAAGTTCATGGAAAAAGTCGAGCGGGATCGGATTGCGCGGGTGCCCGGCACCGCGGTCTTTCTCACGCGAACGCAACAAGGCGCGCCGCCGGTGATGGTCTGGCACGTGAAACATAATCGGGCGCTGCATCGGCAGCTTTTTGTCCTGAGCATGAGGACGCGGTCCATGCCGTGGATCGGGGACGCGGATCGGCTTGCTTTCGAAGAAGTCGCTCCGAACTTCTGGCGCGCGGTTGCCGACTACGGCTTCATGGAGCGTCCGGATGTCCCGGCGTTGTTGAAATCTGCTCACGGGCTGGGCTGCAAGATCGACCTGGATGACGTGACCTATTACGTCGGTCACGAGACGGTCGTCCCCCGTGAGGACCGCAGAGCCCTGCCGCGCTGGCTGGAGGCCATGTTCGCGTTCATGCAGCGCAACTCCGCTCACGCGACGGATTACTTCCGGCTGCCCTCGAACTCGGTCGTGGAGATCGGACGCCAGATTGCCATTTGATTGCCGTGCGCCTGATCGATGTTGAATTTGGGTCGCACGAGCGGATGCCGCGGAGAGCGGAGACGCCGCGCGGCCCGTACCGGCGAGCGCGGGCAAAATCAGCGCGCCTCGCCGGAAAAGCTTTGCTGCAAAGCCGTCAGCCGGTCGAGCGCGGCCGGCGGCAGCGGCCCGTTTTGCACGGCGGCAAGCGCCTGCTCGAACTGCTCCGGGGTCGCCATGCCGACCAGGATCGTGCCCACGGCCGGATGCGAGATGGCGAAGCGGGTCGCGGCTTCGGCGAGGTTTTGGGCAAAGCCTTGCTCCACTAGCGGCATGAGCCGCCGGGCGCGCTCGAGATCGCCGTCATAGCTCGTGGCCGAGCCGATCGGCGCCGGCGGCGGGCTCGCGATCGGGTGGCGCGCGGCGGAGCCCGACAGCGCGCCGCCGGCGAGCACGCGGATGGCGATCACGCCGACGCCGGCCGCCCGGGTGTGGTCGAGCAGGAGACCATAGTCCTGCGCCGGATAGCGCGGCGGCAGCGCCGCGCCGGCGGAAGGATTGAGCATGTTGTAGGTGACCTGGGCGCTGTCGATGACGCGCGCGTCGATCACTTGGCGCAGCGCCGCGGTGTCGCCGACCGCGGTGATGCCCAAAAAGCGGATCATGCCCTTTTGGCGCAGCCGCTCGAACGCGGGCACTATTTGGTCGAGTACCTGCTTGACGCCGAGCGATTCGCCGCCGCCCTCGACCGTGATGGAATTGTGCAGGTGAAAAATGTCCACCCGCTCCATGCCGAGCCGCCGCAGGCTGCCCTCGAGGGATTTGGCTACCGCCTCGTCGATGCGGGCGAAATCGGCGGCGGGCAGCCGCACCTTGGTGCCGACGGTTGCGCTTTCGGGCTTGAGCTT
>DASPZC010000328.1:0-2126 GCA_035636455.1 Xanthobacteraceae bacterium | reverse complement strand
GGATTCCATCGCGGCGGGCGAGAGCTTGACCCGGCCGCTGATCTTCTTGCCGAGCCCGCGGGTGATGTGGCGGCTGACCAGCACGCTGACCGGCTTGCCGATCGTGCCGTCGGCGATCGATTTCTTGACGTAGGCGAATTTCGGATTGAAGCGCTGCGAATAGCCGATGGTGAATTTGAGACCCGCGGAACGCGCGAGCGCGATCAGCTCGTCGGCCTCGGAGAGTTCGATCGCGATCGGCTTTTCGAGAAACACATGCTTGCCGGCGATGAGGCAATCGCGCGCGATGGGGAAATGCGTGGTCTCGGGCGTGGCGCTGATGAACACCGCCGCGATCTCGTCGTTGTCGAGGAGTTTGCGATAATCCGCGACCGCGGTTTTCGCCCGCGCCGAGGCCGCGACCTCTTTCAGGCGCTCCGGCCGCGTCTCGGCGATGTGCAGCGCTTTCACCAGCGGATGCGCCGCGCACGTCTCGGCGCGGATGCCGCCGCACCAGCCGGTTCCGATGATGGCGAATTCGATCGGCTCCATGGACGCTCCTGTTTGATCACCTACCGCGGAATGGTCCGGCCGCGTTGGCGCAAGCCGGCGGCGCAGCATGTTGGACCGCCATCCTTGAATCAAGTGGCTTCACCGGAACGCGCAGTCGGCGTCACGGCAGCCGTTCGACCGCGGGCGGCGTCCAGCGGCCCTCCAGCACCGAGCGCCGCGGCGCGTAGAGCCGCATCGTGAGATTGAACGGGCCGGCGGGGGCGGGGAGCCAGTTCGTTTGCCGCGCCGGGTCGGGTGGCCGAGCCTGGATGAGGATTTCCAGCGAGCCGTCCGGCTCGTGGCGGAGGGGGTCGCGGTCGCCGAGCGCGTAGCGGTCGATCGCATTGCGGGCCGGATAGCCGTCGGGATCATAGAGGGTGATCGACCAGAACGCGTCGACCGGCGGCAGCTCGCCCGGCTTGAAGCGGATCCCATAGCTGTTGGCGCCGTCGAGCGCCTGGTTGTCGCTGTCGGCAGACGTGCTCGGATAGACGGCGTCCTCCGGCAAATTGGCGCCGAGGCCGTCGGCCGCGACCACGGCGCGGCGCAAATAGGCGCCGCCGTAGACGCCGATGAAGTCGGTGCTGATCCGCCAGCCGTTGACGCGACGGCCGAAGCTCCCGCGCTGCGATTCCATGAGCCTCAGTGCGTCGGCTGCCGCGCGGTCGAGCGCCTGCCGGATCGCCGCATCCGGCGGATCGAAGCCCTTGCCCGGCTCGATGCCGATCCGCCGCAGGCGCGCGAGCATCGGCTGATCGATGGCATGCGGCGGATGCAGCTTCATCAGCTCGACCGCATAGCCGAAGAATTTCGTCGCGGGCATCGCGCCGACTTGCCGGGGCGCGGGCGTCCTCATGTCGACGCCGAGGCTGAAACTGCCGGACGGCGGCCGCGGGTCGCGGCCCCATTCCGACAGCGGCGTCACCCGGTAGCCGTCCTGGATCTTGTGCACGATCGGATAGTCGTCCGTTCCGTTGGTCTGGATCCGCCCGATGATCCAGACATAAGGCGTCGGCGCGTCGATGCGCGCGACCCCTTGGGGCAAGCTGCCCTGCCATCCCGGCAGCGCCACGGCGAAATGTCCGGCGCCGGTCGTCCGCTCGGCGATCACTGCGAACACGTCGGTCCACATGTCCATCAGCGGCAGCAGATAATAGCGGTCCGACGCCGCGGGCACGGTCACGATGACCGGCTCCTTGCTCACGTCGAGCCACGTCAAGGAATAGAGCGTGTCGAAATTCGGCCGCACCACGGTCTTGGAATCGGGGGTCGGAAAAGCGCGGACGTGGAGCAGCGCATTCATCGGCTGCGTGCGGAGAAAGCCGCCGGGCGGCACGTTGGTCATTTGCGATCGAGTGATGTCCATGAGCACGAGCGGATAGAAATAGAGATACGCTTCGAGCCCGATCTCGTAGGCCTGCTCTGGCGACACCGCGGGCGCCGCGCGGACCGGCGTCCACGCCGCGATCGGCAACATCATGGCGAGCCCCGTCAGAATGGCGAAAAATCGCATCGATCCGCTCACGTCTGCTCCTGGTCCCGCTCGCCGCAGCCTAGGCCGGCTTCCACCGCGCTGAGCGCTTCTCGGCAAACGA
>DASPZC010000327.1:0-8191 GCA_035636455.1 Xanthobacteraceae bacterium | reverse complement strand
CCGATTCGAAGGTCCCAATGGCCGAGCCTGCTCGCCAACAAAAGGCCCCGTCCCCATCCGACTACGGCGCGGAATCGATCAAGGTCCTCAAGGGCCTTGATGCCGTGCGCAAGCGACCGGGCATGTACATCGGCGATACCGACGACGGCTCGGGCCTGCACCACATGGTCTACGAGGTGGTCGACAACGCGGTCGACGAGGCGCTCGCCGGCTACGCCAAGGAGGTGACGGTCAGACTCAATCCCGACGGCTCGTGCACCGTGCGCGACGACGGCCGCGGCGTCCCGACCGACATCCACAAGGGGGAAGGCGTGTCGGCCGCCGAGGTCATCATGACCCAGCTGCATGCGGGCGGAAAGTTCGACCAGAACTCCTACAAGGTGGCGGGCGGGCTGCACGGCGTCGGCGTGTCGGTCGTCAACGCGCTGTCGAGTTGGCTCAAGCTGACGATCTGGCGCGACGGCATGGAGCACTTCATCGAGTTCAAGGACGGCGTCGCGGTGGCTCCGCTCGCCGTCGTCGGCGCCGCGCACGACCGGCAGGGCACCGAGGTGACGTTTCTGGCGTCGAAAAAGACGTTCTCCATGACGGAGTTCGATTTCGCCACGCTGGAGCATCGGCTGCGTGAACTCGCCTTCCTCAATTCCGGCGTCACCATCGTGCTCTCCGACATGCGCCATGCGGTCGAGAAGCGCGAGGAGATGCGCTACGAGGGCGGCGTCGAGGCGTTCGTCAAATATCTCGACCGCAACAAGGCGCCGCTGGTGCCGAGCCCGATCGTCATCAAGGCCGAGCGCGACGGCACCGTCGTCGAGGCGGCGTTGTGGTGGAACGACGGCTATCACGAGACGGTGCTGACCTTCACCAACAACATCCCGCAGCGCGACGGCGGCACCCACCTTGCAGGCTTCCGCGGCGCGCTGACGCGCCAGGTCACCAGCTATGCGGAAGGCGGGGGCTTTGCCAAGAAGGAGAAGGTCCAGCTCACCGGCGACGACTGCCGCGAAGGGCTGACCGCCGTGCTCTCCATCAAGGTGGCGGACCCCAAGTTCTCGTCGCAGACGAAGGACAAGCTCGTTTCCTCCGAAGTACGGCCGGCGGTCGAGGGCGTCATCAACGACGCGCTCAAGGCTTGGTTCGAGGAGCATCCGTCCGAGGCCAAGGTCATCGTCGGCAAGGTGATCCAGGCGGCCGCGGCGCGCGAGGCGGCGCGCAAGGCGCGCGAGATGACCCGCAAGAGCGCGCTCGGTGTCACCTCGCTTCCGGGCAAGCTTGCCGATTGCCAGGAGCGCGATCCGGCGAAATCCGAGCTGTTCATCGTCGAGGGCGACTCGGCCGGCGGCTCGGCCAAGCAGGGCCGCAACCGCGAGTTCCAGGCGGTGCTGCCGTTGCGCGGCAAGATCCTCAACGTCGAGCGCGTGCGCTTCGACAAGATGCTCTCCTCCGAACAGATCGGCACGCTGATCACCGCGCTCGGCACCGGCATCGGAAGCGACGAGTTCTCGGTGGACAAGCTGCGCTATCACAAGATCATCATCATGACGGACGCGGACGTTGACGGCGCCCACATCCGCACGCTCCTGCTCACCTTCTTCTACCGGCAGATGCGCGAGATCATCGACCGCGGCCATCTCTTCATCGCGCAGCCGCCGCTCTACAAGGTCTCGCGTGGAAAATCCGAACAGTATGTCAAGGATGAGCGTGCGCTCGAGGATTACCTGATCGATGCGGGCGTCGAGGATGCGGTGCTCCAGCTCTATTCCGGCGAGCACCGCGCCGGCGGCGACCTGCGCACGCTGGTCGAGGAAGCGCGCGTCATCCGCAACGTGCTGCGTGGATTGCACAGCCGCTACAATCGCCGCGTCGTCGAGCAGGCCGCGATTCTCGGTGTGCTCAATTCCGACATTTTCGGCGATCCGGTAAAGGCGGCGGCGGCGGCGCCCTACATTGCGCGACGCCTCGATGCGCTTTCCGAGGAAACCGACCGCGGCTGGCAGGGCGCGTTCAGCGAGGCGCAAGGCTTCACGTTCGAGCGCACGCTGCGCGGCGTCAGCGAGGTCGCGATCATCGATGCGGCGCTGCTCAACTCAGCCGATGCGCGCAAGCTTGACGAATACGCCGTCTCTCTGCAGGCGGCTTATGAGCGGTCCGGCCTGCTCCGCCGCAAAGATATGGAAATGGCGATCCACGGACCGGTCGGCCTGTTCGAGGCCGTCATGGCAGCCGGCCGCAAAGGCGTGGCGCTGCAGCGCTACAAGGGCCTGGGCGAGATGAACGCCGAGCAGCTGTGGGAAACGACACTCGACATCGAGGCGCGCTCGCTCCTCCAGGTGAAGGTCAAGGAGGTCGACGAGGCCGACGACATTTTCACCAAGCTGATGGGCGACGTGGTCGAGCCGCGCCGCGAGTTCATCCAGGAGAACGCGCTCGCGGCGAGCGTGGACGTGTAGCCCGCAGGTTCGCCGGCGAAATCCGTTTCCTCTCTGCGCAAGATCGTGACGGCCGAAAAGGCCGCTCGCGTCAACGCGCGATTTTCGCGAATTGCTAAATCAAAGGTTCCGCGGCGAGCGGACCCGGTCTATCATCACGCAGTGAAAAAATAGCGTTGCGCGTGGCGCGGCGCCGGGTCCAAGGGGAGGCGAGATGGCGAACGATCAAGCGACGTTCCGCAACGGCGTGCTGTCGATCTATCAATCGGCGATCGAGGAGATGGCGCACAAGGCGGCGGGGCGGGAACTCACGCCGGGGAACCGGCCCGGGATGGAGGATCCATTCGTGGCCGCGGGCGCGGCCGCCGCGGCGAACCGCATGCCGAATGCCACCGGGCCGCTGCCGCAGGCCGCGGCCTCCGCCATGCCGGACAAGATTCGACAGTGCGCCGAGTTGGGCCTGCAATATCTCATGGCGCAGGCGCGCGGCGACACGACCACCGCCAAAGCGGTCAAGGACAGGATCCAATTCTCCCAGTGCGATCCGAACTGGATCGATACGCTGGAAGAGTACGCCAAATATTTCGGACCCGGCGGCGGCCTGCAGTCCATCCCGTACGTGCGCGCCGGCACGGTCGGCAACAAGGTGCTGGACATGAAGCCGAACGCCCGGGTCGCGTTGATCGCCGACTGGGGCACCGGCACCGACGTCGCGGTGAGCCTGCTGCAAAGCGTCAAGCAGAAGGCCCCCGATGTCGTGATCCATCTCGGTGACGTCTACTACTCGGGCACGCCGGCGGAGTGCGACAAATTCTTCCTGCAGATCCTCGACGATGTCTTCGACCGGGCGAACACGAAAATCCCCGTCTACACGATACCCGGGAACCACGACATGTACGCGGCCGGGACCGGCTTCTACGCCCTCATCGACAAGCTCAACGGCGGCACGCAACGGCAGCCGGCCAGCTTCTTCTGCCTGCGCGCGAGCGACGGCGCCTGGCAGTTCCTCGGACTGGACACGGGCCTGCACGACCACGACCCGTTCCACGTCAAGGAAGTCTTGACCTATCTGGAGACGGACGAGGAGGACTGGCACGTCGACCGCATCAGGGGATTTACCGGGCGCACCATCCTGCTGTCACACCACCAATTGTTCTCCGCCTTCTCGCAGATCGGCCCGCGCAACGTGAACGGCAAGCTCGCTGCGTGCAATCCGCACCTGCTGGCGAGCTACGGCCGGTTCCGGGAGGCCGGGGCGGGCCGCGTCGCCGCATGGTTCTGGGGGCACGAGCACAATCTGTGCATCTATCAGCCCTATGCCGGGCTGCAATACGGCCGGTGCATCGGCCATGGGGCGATCCCGGTGTTCGAGGGCGACGGTCCGTACGAGGTGCCCGGCGATCTGGCAGATCCGCCGCAGCTGATCGACCAGACCAAGCTCGCCATGACGAACGGCGTCTATGCGCACGGCTACGTGATGATCGAATTCAACGGCCCGGTCGCCAAGGTCGGCTATTTTCAGGACAGCGCCGATACGCCGTTCTATTCTGAGCAAATAACGACCGCCGCATAAGCCGGACGTCGGAAGACGAGTCCTACGGCGGGGCCGCGACGGAGATTTCCGCCAGCGCGCGGCGCAGCTCGGGAGCGAGGCGGCCGAGCCCGTCCTGGCAGCGGGCGCGGTCGCCGGCCTTGCCGGCCGATTCCAGCTCCGCCGCGGCAAGACCGACGCCGGTGGCACCCACCGCATGGGCGGCGCCCTTGAGCTTGTGCGCGACCGCCGCAAGGCTGGCGAGATCGCCGCTGCGCGCCGCGATGTTGATCTCGCGTTCCGTCTCGGTCGCGGTATCGCGGAATTTGCGCAGCAGCGCGTTGATGGTGGCCTGGTCGTCGCCGAGCCAAGCGGCCAGCACGTTGCGATCGATCGCACTTGCTTCGCAGGCCCTCGCCCGATCGCCGGCGCCGCCGACGCCATCGAGCACGAGCCAGCGCTCGAGCGTCGCGCGCAGCCGCTCGATCTTCACCGGTTTCGCCAGATAGGCGTCCATGCCGGCCGCGAGGCAACGCTCCTCCTCGCCGATCATTGCATTCGCCGTGACCGCAATGATGGGCGTGCGTTCGACACCGTGCTGCGCCTCGGCCGCGCGAATGCGCCGCGCGAACTCGTAGCCGTCCATGTGCGGCATATGGATGTCGGCGAGAACCGCCGCATGGCGGCCCGGCACCCAGGCGGCGAGCGCCTCGACGCCGTCCTCGACCGTCTCGGCGGCAAGCCCGAGCACCTTGAGCTGGCGCAGCATCACTTCGCGGTTCACCGGATGATCGTCGACGACCAGCACGCATCGGCCGCTGTCCTGCGGCAACGCGCTCGACGCCGCTGCCGGCGCGGAGGCCGGCTTGAGCAGCGTCTTGAGCGGCGAATCCGCCGGCGCCGCCTGCAGCATGAGCGTCACCGTAAAGGTCGAGCCGTGCCCGGGCGTGCTCTCGATCGCGACGTCGCCGTGCATCAGCTGCGCCAGCCGGCGCACGATCGACAGCCCGAGGCCGGTGCCGCCGAACCGGCGCGTGGTCGAGGAGTCGGCCTGGGCAAACGGCTGGAACAGGCGCGCCTGCTGCTCGGCATCGAGCCCGACGCCGGTGTCGCGCACGACGAGGGTGACGCGGGTATGCCCGCCGCCCATCGGCGCCGTCGCGGCGCGCACCTCGATGCCACCCCGCTCGGTGAACTTCACCGCGTTGCCCAGCAGGTTGAACAGCACCTGGCGCAGCCGGGTCGGATCGCCGATCAGCGCGTCGTCCGAGCCGGGCTCGACGGCCGACTTGAGGACAAGCCCCTTGCCGGCGGCTTGCGACGCGAACGTGCTCATCGCCCCGTCGATCAGGCCGGAGAGCGAGAAGACGGTGGTCTCGAGCTCGAGGCGCCCGGCCTCGATCTTCGAGAAGTCGAGCACGTCGTCGATGATGCGCAGCAGGGTCTGCGCCGAATCGCGCATGACGGCGACCGTACGGTGCTGCGCCTCGTCGAGATCCTGCCGTTCCAGCACCTCCATCATGCCGAGCACGCCGTTCGTCGGCGTGCGGATCTCGTGGCTCATGGTCGCGAGGAACGTCGACTTCGCCTGGTTGGCGGCTTCCGCGGAATCGCGCGCGGCTTCGGCCGCCCGCTTGGCGGCGGCGAGCGCCTCCTCGCGGCTCGTCAATTCGTCGAACAGGCGCAAGGTCTCGATCGCGATCACCGCCTGATCGGCGAACGTCGCAATCAGCTCGATCTGCCTGTCGTCGAAGGCGCGCTGGGCCGAACGCCCCAGCGCAATCACGCCGATTGGCGTCCCCTCGCGCAGGAGCGGCACGCCCAGCAGGGTCCGGAACCCGTCGCGCTGCTTTTCCGAGAACTTGTACTCGGGGTCCGCCGGGACATCGGGAATATGCACCGGCGCGCCTTCGAGCGCCGTGCGCCCGACCACCGAATCCCGCGCCGGGGCAATTGGCGGTTGCTGGCGCATGAACTCGACGTATTGCGGCGAGAGGCCGTAACTTGCCGCCATCCGGTAGCCGGCGTCCTCGCGCCGAAATATGATCGCGGCCTCGGCGTCGCACACCCGCGCCGCCGACTCGACGAGCTTGTCGAACACCATCTGAAGATCGAAGGTCGAACGACTGATCAACCGGAGAACTTCGGCCGCCGCCACGAGCGCCTCTTCGCGCCGCTTCAGCTCGGTAATGTCGCGGTAAAGACCGAGCACGCCGCCGTCTTCCAGGCGCTGGAAATTGAACTCGACGTATTTGCCGCTCATCGTGCGGCGCTCGTACCTGGAGCCGCCCGGCCGCAGCGCCCGCGCAGCGACCTCCTTGACCTTCGCCTCCACGTCCGTGACGGCGCTGTATTCGCCGCGTTGAACCATGTAGCGAACGATGTCGTGGAACGTGATGCCGGGATGCAGCAGCTCGGGCCCGTACTGCATCGTCTTCTGGTGCTGATGATTGCTGAATTGCCAGCGCAAATCCTTATCGAACAGCGTGACGCCGTCGGTCATGTTGTCGAGGATGATCTGCATCACCTCGCGCGCGCGCTCGACGTCGCCGCGCGCGGCCGCGACCTCGGCCTTGGCGACGTGAAGATCGTGTTCGCGCTGCTTAGTCTCGGTGATGTCGCCGGCCGCCCCGAGCACGCGGCGCACGCGGCCGTCAGGCCCGCGCAGCGGCATGCCGTACTGGCGCGTCCAGCGCCACGCGCCGTCGGGCGCGCGATGGCGGTATTGGCAGTCGAACCGCGCCGTCTCGCCCTTGAAACAGGCGATGAGCGCGCGGAGGTAGGCGTGAAGGTCGTCCGGATGGACCCAGCCTGCCCAGCCCTTGGCCGTGGCCAGCGCCGCCGACTGCTCCGGCGACACGCCGAGCATCGTGCACAGCGTCGGGGACATGTAGATGGTGCCGGCCGCGATGTCCCAGTCGTAGAACCCGTAGCCGATCGCTTCCATGGCCAGCGCGTAGCTTTCCTCCGCCCGCGCTGGCTCGTCCGCCGCCTGCGCGGCGGGCCGACGATCGGAACGAGTCGCAAACGTCGACGTCGAAGGACCGTTCGGCATCGAGGAAAGCCTCCAAACCCCGCATCCTATAGCTGCAGTGTACCGCGCAAGTATCGCGGCATGCGCTCAATTGTATCGTCCGTATCACCGGCTCGTGCGGGTCGGTGCAGGCAAATCGACAGCGCCCCGCTGCGGTCGTTCGGCATCCGATGATTGCCATGAACGGCACATGTCATCGATTCAGCCCCCGCGCTCGGGCAGCTCGATCGCCAGCATGACGTTGCTCAGACTCTTGCCGTGGAAGTCCTGCGCGAGCGAAATCGTCACGCCGCCGCCGAGCGCGTTCTCGATCACGAAGTTGAAGGCCTTGAGATTGCGCAGCTCGTAGCGGCGGACCGGCCCCTTGGCGATATGCCTGAACGCCGCCATGACGCGCTCGCAGGTGAGCTCGCGCCGCAGAAAATCCCAGTCGTTCGCGTCATAGGCGATGACCGAAATGTTCGACGTATTGCCCTTGTCGCCGGTGCGCGCGTGCGCCAGGTCGTAGACGCGCACGGCCATCAGCGTCCCTCCACGGCGATCTGCGGATTGACGAAACGGCGCGGCAGCAGCACCGACTTGACGGCGAGCACGTCGCGCACGCGGGGCTCGCTGGCGCCGCCGGCGCCGCCCGGGCCGTGCATATGCATGGCGCGCACCTCGAAGCCGACCGCGCCGGCGGCGCGGCGGTCGGGGGTGCGGCCGGCCATGCGCAGGCGCACCTCATAGGGCTCCGGCCGCGCGGCGCCGTCGCCACCACCGCGACCGGAATGTCGCCCAGGCCGAGGTCGCGCGCTGCGCGCCGCGCGGCGCGCGCCCCGCCCACCGGATTGGCCGCCCCCATGTTGGTGACGATGCGGATGCCGTGCTCGGTGCAGGCCGGCAGCACCATGCGCAGGCGCTCGTTGAGCGAGGGCGAGTAGCCGAGGTCGGGATTCTTGGTGCGGGCGAGGTTCTCGCGCGCGACCGTGCGCTCGGCCAGGCACTCGAAGACGAGATAATCGACGTCGCCGCGCTCGGCGAGCTCGAGCGCCGGCACCAGGCGATCGTCGGATGTGCCCGCGCCGGCGCCGACACGCAGCAGCTTACGCCGGGTCATAAATGCTTCTCCCGCAATATCGGCCTCTCGACGCCGCGCGTTGCGGCGTGCTCGGGACAACGAGCTTTCAGATTGTCATATCGCCTTCGGCCGGCATA
>DASPZC010000326.1:0-4033 GCA_035636455.1 Xanthobacteraceae bacterium | reverse complement strand
AGGTTCCCTGGCCGCAGATGACGATCGGCGCGTCGGCGTCGGCGCGCTGAAGGATGATCGGCACCTCGCCGCCGGGGCCGTTGAGATGCGGCTCGACGATCTGCAGCACGAAGCCGGCCGCCGCCGCGGCGTCGAACGCGTTGCCGCCGCGCTCGAGCACCGCCATGCCGGCCGCCGAGGCGATCCAATGGGTGGTGGCGATGGCGCCGAACGTGCCGCGCAGCTCGGGACGGGTGGTGAAGGGCTGTGCCATTGGCTAGCGCTCGACGATGCGGGTGAGGCCGATGATACGCTCGACGATCAGCACCACCACGCCGATCAGCGCGACCTGCACGGCGGAGGCGGCGGCGACGACGAGCTGGCTGCCCTCGAACTGCAGCCGGCTGAAGATCTCGATCGGCAAGGTGGTGATGCCGGGACCGGTGAGGAACAGCGAGGTGTTGAGCTCGCCGAACGAGACCACGAAGGCGAACAGCCAGCCGGCGAGCACGCCCGGCCAGATGTTCGGCAAGGTGACGAGGGCGAAGGTCCGCGCCGGGCCGGCGCCGAGGCTCGCGCCGGCCTCCTCCAGCACCGGATCGAACGATTGCAGCGCGGCGAGGGTCGCCCGGAAGGCATAGGGCACGCCGACGAGCGTGTGCGCGATCAACAGGCCCGGCCAGGTGGAGACCCCGATCGAGCGGAAGAAGACGAGCAGCGCCAGGCCGAGCACGATGGTGGGAAAGACGAGCGGCGCCATGAACAGCAGCTCGATCATGCGCGCGCCGCGCCCGCGCCGGCGGGCAAGCGCGAGCGCCGCAAGCACGCCGAGCCCTGCCGCCGCGCACGCGGCGATGAGCGCGAGCGTGACGGAGAGCAGGAACGCGCCGCGCATCGCCTGATCGGCGAAAAAGGCCGCGAACCATCGGGTCGACAGGCCGGGCAGCGGGAAGGCGAAGAAATCGCCGGCGCTGAAGGCGATGACGATCACCACGGCGATCGGCGCGACCACGAGCGCGATCGCGACCGCGGCCGCCGCGATCAGAAGCGCGGACGACAGGCGCGCGCTCATCCGCGGCCTCCGACCCGCTGGGGCCGCAGCACCAACTGGATGAGGAGCCCGCCCGCCATGGCGATCATGAGCAGCACGAACGCGAAAGCGGCGGCGCGCGGCCACTGGAAGGCGACGACCTGGTCGAACACCATGCTCACCAGAAGCTTGTAGCGCGGGCCGCCCAGCAACGAGACGGTGACATAGGCGGAGAGCATCAGGAACAGCGTGATCATCATGCCGGCGGCGACGCCCGGGCTCGACAGCGGCCAAGTCACGTGAATGAAGGTGCGCAGCGGGCCGGCGCCGAGCGAGGCGGCGGCCTCGCGGTAGACCTTGTCGAGGCTCGCGAGCGTGTTGGCGATCGACACCGTCATGTAGGGCAGCAGGATGGTGAGCAGGCCGAGCGCGACCGCCTCAATGCCGAACAGCAGCGGCAGCGGCGCCTCGATCGCGCCCGCGCTCAGCAGAGTGCCGTTGACGAGGCCGCGACGGCCGAGGATCGCGATCCAGCCATAGGCGCGGATCACGTTCGACACCATCAGCGGCAGCATCATCACCGCGAGCATCACGAGCCGGCCGCGCGCGGACAGCCGCGCCATCAGCATGGCGGTCGGGTAGCCGAGCAGGAGCGCAAGCGCGACGACGATGGTCGCGACGAACAGCGTGCGCTCGATCACGAAACGATAGAAGTCGTCGCCGACGATCGCCGCGTAATGCGTCAGCGCAAAGCCGCTGCCGAACAGGCTCGTCGGCGAAGCGGGCGTGAACGAGCCGTAGAGCAGGTAGACGAGCGGCACGACGAAGAACACGAGCACGAAGGCGAGCGGCGGCACGATCAGCGCGGCGGCGATCAGGCGCAGCACGCCGCGACGGGCTTCAGTCGAGGAGGACAAGGCTTTCCTCCGCGAAATCGAGGTCGAGCATGTCGTCGGGATGGACCGGGGCCGCGCCTAATCCTGAATTTTGCAGGATGACCTGGAAATCCGCGAGGTCGCGCTCGAGCCGGACGTGGGTGTCCGGCCCGCGAAACACGATGTCGGTCACGCGTGCGGTGAAGCGGCCCGCCCCGGGCGGCGCGAGGCGAATCCGCTCGGGCCGCAGCGCCAGGGTCACGGTCTCGCCGTCCTTGCGCGGCCGCCCGGCAACCCGCAGGACGGCGCCGAACGCTTCGACCCGCAGCAGACCGCCGATGCTGCCGACCACGCGGGCGGTCAGGAAATTGTTGGCGCCGAGAAAGCCGGCAACGAAGCGCGTGCGCGGACGCTCGTAAACCTCGCGCGGCGATCCCAGCTGCTCGATACGCCCCTCGTTCATGACGGCGACCACGTCCGCCATGGTCAGCGCCTCTTCCTGGTCGTGGGTGACGAAGATGGTGGTGAGGCCGAGCCGGCGCTGCAGCTGGCGCAGCTCTGCCTGCATCTCCTGGCGCAGGTTGCGGTCGAGCGCGGCGAGCGGCTCGTCGAGCAGCAGCACGGCCGGCTCGAACACGATCGCGCGGGCAAGCGCGACGCGCTGCTGCTGCCCGCCGGACAGTTCGCGCGGGTAGCGCGCCTCCAATCCGGCGAGCTTGACGAGGCCGAGCGCCTCGCGCGCCCGCGCCCGGATCGCCGCGCCCGCCACGTTGCGCATGCGCAGGCCGAACGCGACGTTGTCGGCGACGTTCAAATGGGGAAACAGCGCGAGCTGCTGGAATACCATGCCGAAGTTGCGCCGGTGCGGCGGCCGTTGCGTGACCCGCTCGCCACGGATGTAGACCTCGCCGCGGGCGACGGTCTCGAAGCCGGCGACGACCCGCAAGGTCGTGGTCTTGCCGCAGCCGGACGGCCCGAGCAGCGCAAAGAAGCTGCCGCGCTCGACCGCAAGGTCGAGCCCGGGCAGAGCGACCACGTGTCCGTAGCGCTTCTCGACGCCGGCGAGGCTGACGTCGATCTCGGCAGAGGCGATCAAGGTCGAAACACTCAGCGGCCGGCGACGGCGCGATTCCAACGATCGGTCCAGGCGGTCCGGTTCTGGCTCATGAAGGCGTGATCGAGATCGATCAGGCGGGCGATGTCGGCGTCACTGAGCTGAACGCGCTCGCGCAGCTTCGGGTCGAGCAGGTCGAGCATCCGCCGGTTCGATCCCGCATAGTTGAAGGCGCGGGCGAAATGGGTCTGCGTCTGCGCATCGAGAGTGAGGTCGATATATTTCTCCGCCAGGTCGCGGTGCTTGGTGCCCTTGGCGATGCCGGTGCCCCACGAGATCGAGATCGCGCCCTCGCGCGGCAGCACCCATTCGACCGGCGCGCCGCGGTCGCGAATGGTGAAGGTCTGCGACTTGTACAGCAGGCCGATCACCGCCTCGCCGGTGGTCAGCGCGCTCATCATCGAATCGGTGTCGCGGGCGAAGATCGGATCGAGCTTGACCATGCGCTGGAACATGTCGAAGCCGGCCTCGGCGTCCTTCGCATCCTTGCCGGCGGCGATCGCGCCGATCGGGACGATGTAGGTGCCGATCGAATGGCTCACCTCCGGCAGGACGATGCGGCCGCGGAATTCCGGGCGCCACAGGTCCGCCCAGGCGGCGGGCGGGCTCTTCACCTCGCGCGTATTGTAGCAAAGGCCGACGGCCGAGAAGATTTGCGCGATCCAGTGCGAATGCACCATGCGCGGATAGACGTCGGCCATGTGGGTGAGGTTGCGGCCGCGCGGATCGAGCGGCTCGACCGCGTCCTGGGCAATGGCGAGCGGCCACAGCCCGTCATGCAGCTGGACCAGGTCGAACAGCTGGTTTCCCGCGTTGACGCGCATCTTGGCGATGCGCTCGACCGGGCTCGAGCCGCGGTCCTGCACCACGCGCACGCCATGCTGCTGGAGAAATTTGCTGTCGACGCCGGCCTGCAGGCTGTCGCCCCACAGGCCGCCCCAGGTCATGACCGCGATGGAGTCCGGTTGCGGCTGCGCGAATGCGGACGGTGCGTGGCCAACGCCAAGCGCGGCGGCGCCGGCCTTGAGCATCTGG
>DASPZC010000325.1:0-6257 GCA_035636455.1 Xanthobacteraceae bacterium | reverse complement strand
GCGCGCGGCATCGATTGCGAGGTTTACGAGCAGGCCGACGCAGTGCGCGAGCTGGGCGTCGGCATCAACACGCTGCCGCACGCGATCAAGGAACTTGCCGAGCTCGGCCTGCTCGAGCGGCTCGACGCGGTCGGCATCCGCACCTTCGAGCTGTTCTACACCAACCGCTTCGGCCAGGAGATCTGGCGCGAGCCGCGCGGGCTCGATGCCGGCTACGACGTGCCGCAGTTCTCGATCCATCGCGGCAAGCTGCAGGCGGTGATCCATCAGGCGGCGCGGGCGCGGCTCGGCGAGGGCCGCATCCGCACCGGCCACCGGCTCGGCGCGTTTTCCCAGGACGACGCCGGCGTCACCGCCTATTTCTTCGACCGCCACGGGTCGCACCGCGCGACCGCGCGCGGCGACGTGCTGATCGGCGCCGACGGCATCAATTCGCTGGTGCGCGAGAAACTCTATCCCAACGAAGGGCCGGCGCGCTGGAACGGCATCATGCTGTGGCGCGGCGCGATCGACTGGCCGATGTTCCTCACCGGCCGCTCGATGATCGTGGCCGGCGGCATGGCGGCAAAGCTCGTCATCTATCCGATCGCCGAGGGTTCGCGCGAGGACCGGCGCCTCACCAACTGGGCGGTTGCCGCCAAGATCGGCGACGGCGCGACGCCGCCGCCGCGCAAGGAGGACTGGTCACGGCCGGGGCGGTTCGAGGACCTGATGCCGCACCTGCAGCGCTTCCTCATTCCGTATATCGACGCGCAGGCGCTGATCGAGGCGACCAACGAATTCTGGGAATACCCGATGTGCGACCGCGACCCGCTGCCGCGCTGGTCGCACGGGCGCGTCACCCTGCTCGGTGACGCCGCGCACCCGATGTATCCGGTCGGCTCGAACGGCGCCTCGCAGGCGATCCTCGACGCCAAGGCGCTGGCCGAGCGGCTCAAGGGCGCCGAGCATCCGATGCACGCGCTGTGGGCCTACGAGCAGGAGCGGCTGCCGATGACCGCCGAGATCGTGCGGCTCAACCGCCGCGGCGGCCCGGAAGGCGTGATCGACGCGGTCGAGGCGCGCGCGGCGGACGGGTTCGAGAACATCGACGACGTCCTGTCGTTCGAGGAGCGCAAGGCGATCGTGCGCGGCTACGCCTCGACCGCCGGCTTCGCGCGCGAGCAGGTCAACAAGGCGGCGTGATCTCCTTCTCCCCGCTTGCGGGGAGAAGGTCGGGATGAGGGGGCTTCTGAGGATGCGCGCTCTCCTCAAAGGCCCCTCACCCGACGCGCTTCGCGCGTCGACCTCTCCCCGCAAGCGGGGAGAGGGGTGAACGTCACGCCGGCGGCGGGAGGAAGACGACTTCGTGCTTGGCGGAGAGCGCGACCACTTCGGGCGGCGACTGCTCCTTCATGCTGTGGATCGCCCAGAACAGATCGTAGAGCTTGCGGGTCGGCGCCACCCAGAAGAAGCATTTCACCGTCTGGTCGGACTTGTTGAAAATGCCGTGCGGGATCTCCCGCGGCAGCCGGATCAGGTCGCCGGAAGTGGCGACGAATTCCTTGCCGTCGAGCACGAGGTCGAACCGGCCCTCGAGCATGTAGATGAACTCGTCCTGGGTCGGATGGATGTGCGGCGGCACGAAGGTGCCGGGCGGCAACGTCGCGTGCCAGGCGAACGAGGATTCGCTGACCTGCTTGGGCACGTAGGTCTGGCCGAGAATGTTCCAGGCGATCCCGTCGATGCCGGTGCCCGCCTTGGTGATGCCTGCCGTCATCGCTTGCATGGAACGGTCACTCCCCTCGTTGGACGCGCTTATTCAAGCACGAAGCCCGCGGCGCCGGAACCGGGCGCGAGGGCGACTTGGCTTTAGCGTAAACTCGATGCAGGCTCCGGCCCGGCCCGCGCGGCCCGCGCTTCACAGGGGAAATATTTTAAGCATAAAGTGATCCCCGGACGAACAGTAACCTTCAAACGAGGTGGGACATGGATAGAGGCTTCAAGACGGGGCTCGGAGCGGCCGGGGTGACGCTCGCCGCCGTCCTGGCGGCCGCGCCCGCGCAGGCGCAGGACAAGCTCAAGATCGGCATCGTGGCGACGTTCTCGGGCCCGCCGGCGGTGCTCGGCCAACAGCTGCGCAACGGCTTCCAGCTCGCGGTGAAGAATTTCGGCGGCAAGCTCGGCGACCGCGAGGCCGAGGTGATCGTCGCCGACGACGAACTGAAGCCGGACGTGGCGGTCGGCAAGGTCAAGGCGTTCGTCGAGCGCGACAAGGTCGACTTCGTGGTCGGCCCGATCTTCTCCAACATGCTGCAGGCGATCATGAAACCGGTCACCGATTCCGGCACCATCCTGATCAGCCCCAACGCCGGCACGTCGAACTATGCCGGCAAGGAATGCAACGCCAACTTCTTCGTCACCTCGTACCAGAACGACCAGAGCTTCGAGGTGCTCGGCAAGTACGCGCAGGACACCGGCATCAAGAAGCTCTACCTGATGGCGCCGAACTATCAGGCCGGCAAGGACGCGCTGGCCGGCGTCAAACGCTACTTCAAGGGCGAGATCCTCGACGAGGTGTACGTGCCGCTCGGCCAGCTCGACTATCAGGCCGAGCTGACCAAGATCGCGGCCGCCAAGCCCGACGCGATCTTCGTGTTCCTGCCGGGTGGCATGGGCGTCAATTTCGTCAAGCAGTTCCGCCAAGCCGGACTCGCCGACAAGACCGTCTTTCTCTCGGCCTTCACGGTCGACGAGTCGACGCTGCCGGCGCAGCAGGACGCGGCGCTCGGGTTCTTCGGCGGCGCCAACTGGGCGCCCAACCTCGACAACCCGCAAAACAAGGCATTCGTCGCCGCCTACGAGAAGGAACACGGGGCGGTGCCGGGGACCTATGCGTTCCAGTCCTACGACGCCGCGCAACTGATCGACAGCGCCGTGCGCGCGGTGAAAGGCAACCTCGCCGACAAGGACGCGCTGCGCGCGGCGCTGCAGAAGGCCGATTTCAAGTCGCTGCGCGGCGGCTTCAAGTTCAACACCAACCACTATCCGATCCAGAACTTCTATCTGGTCAAGGTGGCGAAGCGCCCGGACGGCAAGTTCCAGACCGAGATCGCGCAGAGGGTGTTCGAGAACTACGGCGACCCTCACGCCAAGGATTGCCCGATGAAATAAGGAGGACTGATGACGGACGACAGACGACGGATACTGCCACAATGATGATGGAGGGGATCACGCTAAGTCATTCTTCGTCCGTCCTCCGTCGTCCGTCCTCCGTCGTCTGAGCCTAATGTCCCTCGCCCTCCTGTTCGTGCAAATCCTCAACGGGCTGCAGCTCGGGGTGCTGCTGTTCCTGATCGCGGCGGGCCTGACGCTGGTGTTCGGGGTGATGGACTTCATCAACCTCGCGCACGGCGTCCAGTACATGCTGGGCGCCTACCTGGCCGTCGCCTTCTATACCCTCGCCGGGAACTTCTTCTTTGCGCTGGTGCTCGCGCTCGCCACCACCCTCGCCTTCGGGCTGGCGCTCGAGTTCCTGGTATTCCGCCGGCTCTATGGCCGCGACCATCTCGACCACGTGATGGCGACGTTCGGCATCATCCTGTTTCTCAATCACGGGGTGAAGCTCGCCTGGGGCGCGGCGCCGCTCAGCCTGCCGATCCCGGACCTGCTGTCCGGCTCGGTCGTGCTGATGGATGGTTTGCTCTATCCGGTGTGGCGCCTCGTGATCATCGGCTCCGGGCTCGCGGTCGCCGCCGGGCTCTACGGGCTCGTCAACTACACGCGCATCGGCATGCTGGTGCGCGCCGGCGCCACCAACGCCCCGCTCGTCTCCGCGCTCGGGGTCGACATCCGCCGCCTGTTCATGATCGTGTTCGGCTTCGGCGCCATGCTGGCGGGCTTTGCCGGCATCATGATCGCGCCCATCCTGTCGGTCGAGCCCGGCATGGGCGACACCATCCTGATCCTCGCCTTCGTGGTCATCGTCATCGGCGGCATCGGCTCGATCCGCGGGGCGTTCCTGGCGGCGCTGATCATCGGCCTCGTCGACACGCTCGGCCGCTCGTTCGCGGTCGACATCCTGCGTCTGTTCATGGGACCGTCGCCCGCGCGCACGGTCGGGCCCGCGCTCGCCTCGATGCTGATCTACGTGCTGATGGCGATCGTGCTCTACTGGCGCCCCGCCGGTCTGTTCCCGGTCAAGGGACGCTGACCATGGCGACCGGCGCCGGCTCGCTCCGACCTTCGGCAAAGCCTGCCGTTTCGGCCGCCCGCATCCGCGCGGCGGCAGACAAATCCGGCATCGTGGTACCGGGACTGATCTTCGGCGTGCTCGCCGGATTGCCCGTCGCGGCGCTGCTGGTGCCCGAGGGCTATCTGCTCGACCTCGCGACCCGCATCATGATTTTCTCGATCGCGGCGGTCGCGCTCGATCTCGTGGTCGGGTACGGGGCGCTGGTGTCGTTCGGCCACGCCGCCTTCATCGGGCTCGGCGCCTACGCGGTCGGCATCCTGGCGGCGCACGGCATTGGGGAGACGCTGGTCTCGCTGCCGCTCGCGCTCGCGGTGTCGATGCTGTTCGCCTACCTGACCGGCCTCGTGAGCCTGCGCACCCGCGGCGTCTATTTCATCATGATCACGCTGGCGTTCGGCCAGATGGCGTTCTTCACCGCCTCCTCGCTCGCCCCCTACGGCGGCGACGACGGCCTCACCATCGCGGCGCGCAACACGCTGCTCGGCTTCGCGCTCTTCAAATATCCGCGCGCGCTCTATTACGTCGCGCTCGCGTGCCTGATCGGCACGTTCTTCCTGTGCCGCGCCATCGTCGGCTCGCGCTTCGGTCGCGTGCTGCGCGGCGCCAGGGAGAACCCGACCCGCATGGCGACGCTGGGCTTCGAGGTGTACCGTTTTCAGCTCGCCGCCTACGTGATCTCCGGCGGATTGTGCGGGCTCGCCGGCTTCCTGCTCGCCAACGCAGCCGATTTCGTCAGTCCGGCCTACATGTCGTGGCAGCGCTCGGGCGAGCTGATCATCATGGTGCTCCTCGGCGGCATCGGCACGCTCTACGGCGCCATCATCGGCACCGCGTCCTATCTGCTGATCGAGGAATTATTGTCCGGCTTGACCGAATACTGGAAGGTGATCTTCGGACCGATGCTGGTGCTCGTCGTGGTGTTCGGGCGCGGCGGCCTCGTCGGGCTCCTCGCGCGCGTGCGGTGGAGGCGCCGCCATGGCTGAGCCGGTGCTGCGCCTCGAGGATTTGCGCAAGAGTTTCGGCGGCCTCGTCGTCACCGACGATCTCACGCTCGAGGTGGGCGCGCGCGAACTGCACGCCATCATCGGGCCGAACGGCGCCGGCAAGACCACCCTGATCAACCAGATCTCCGGGCTGCTCGCGCCCGACGCCGGCCGCGTCCTGTTCGCCGGGCGCGACGTGACCGCGCTGCCGGCGCATGCGCGCGCGGCGGCGGGCATGGCGCGCTCGTTCCAGATCACCTCGATCCTGCCGGGATTTTCCGCGCTCGAGAACGTCGCGCTCGCCGCCCAGGCGCGCGCGGGCTCGAGCTTTCGCATGTTCGGCCGCGCCGCCGAGGAGGCCGAGCTGAACGAGCCGGCGCTCGCCGCGCTCGGCGAGGTCGGGCTGGCGCCGCGCGCGCACGTGCCGGCCGGCCACCTGTCGCACGGCGAGAAGCGCGCGCTGGAGCTGGCGATCGCGCTCGCCATGGCGCCGAAACTGCTGCTGCTCGACGAGCCCATGGCCGGGACCGGGCGCGAGGAGAGCGGCCGCCTGGTCGGCCTGCTGCGCAGCCTCAAGGGACGCTTTCCCATGGTGCTGGTCGAGCATGACATGACCGCGGTGTTCGCCCTCGCCGACCGCATCTCGGTCCTGATCTACGGCCGCGTGCTCGCGAGCGGCACGCCCGAGGAGGTGCGCGCCGACCCCAAGGTGGCGGCGGCGTATCTCGGGGACGAGATGGAGTGAAGACAGATGACGGATGTCAGAGGACGGATGTCAGATGTCAGAGGACAGAGGGCAGATGTGGAAGCGCCTGTCATCCGTCATCTGGCATCTGTCATCTGATATCTGATGCTCTGCGTCGCGCACCTGCAGGCGGGGTACGGGCCGGCGCAGGTGCTGTTCGACGTGAGCTTTGCGGTCGGCGCCGGCGAGGTCGTCACCCTGCTCGGCCGCAACGGCATGGGCAAGACCACAACCATCCGCTCGATCATGGGCATGACGCCGCCGCAAGGCGGCACCATCACCTTCGAGGGGCGCA
>DASPZC010000324.1:0-5121 GCA_035636455.1 Xanthobacteraceae bacterium | reverse complement strand
CTCGCTCGAAGGCGATCGCCAGGCCGGCGAACCTTTGCTGGTGCCGGTCATGCAGAAAGGACATCGCCTGCATCCGCCGCCGACGCTCGCCGCCATCCGCGCCCATGCCGCGCGCGAATTTGAGCGCCTGCCCGAGCCGCTGCGCCGGCTCAACACGGAGCGCCGCCCCATGGTGACGATCGGCGACGCGCTGGCCAAGCTGACCGCCGAGGTCGATCGGCTGATGCCGTAGTCATGAGCGAAACCGTTCTCAATCTGCGCGGGCTGCGCTGTCCCCTCCCCGCGCTCAAAACCCGCAAGGCGCTGACCCGGCTCGCCACCGGCGACCGCCTCGTGGTTGAATGCACCGATCCGCTGTCCGCCATCGACATTCCCAACCTCTTGCGCGAGACCGGGGACGTGCTCGAAGGCAATGCGCAGGAGACGGGGTTGTTCGTGTTCCGTATCAGGAAGCAATAGGGAGCGAATAGCGAAGTAGTGAAAACGGGATTGGGCTAGCTGGTCCTCCCTCACTATTCGCTATTCGCTACTCGCTATTCGCTGCTGCCAGACGCCGCCAACAGAGGGAGCCCGCACATGCCGCACCGTTGCGCGATACTCGACGACTACCAGAACATGGCGCTGAAGCTCGCCGACTGGTCGAAGCTCGGCCCCGACGTCGCCGTCAAAGTGTTCAACGAATCCCTCGGCGATCAGGCCAGCGTCATCCGCACGCTCAAGGATTATTCGATCGTGTGCCTGATGCGCGAGCGCACGCCCTTCCCGCGCGCGGTGTTCGAGGCCCTGCCCGATCTCAAGCTGGTGGTGACGAGCGGCGCGCGCAACGCGGCGATCGACCTCGTGGCGGCCGAGGAGCGCAAGGTCGTGGTGTGTGGCACGGAAACGCCGGGCAACCCGACCACCGAGCTGGCGTTCGGGCTGATGCTCGAACTGACCCGCAAGATCGGTTTCGAGAACGCGCGCCTCAAGGCCGGCGCCAAGTGGCAGACGACGCTCGGCATCGATCTTGGCGGCAAGACCCTTGGCGTCGTCGGGCTCGGCAAGCTCGGCTCCAAGGCGGCGCAGATCGGCCGCGCCATCGGCATGGACATCATCGCCTGGAGTCAGAACCTGACGGCCGAGCGCTGCCGCGAGATCGGCGCGACGCTGGTCAGCAAGGACGAGCTGTTCCGCCGCTCGGACTTCATCACCGTGCACCTGCAGCTGAGCCCGCGCACCCGCGGCCTGATCGGCGCCAAGGACCTCGGGCTGATGAAGCCGACCGCGTACTTCATCAACACCTCGCGCGGGCCGATCGTCGAAGAGGCGGCGCTGCTCGACGCGCTGCGCGCAAAGCGCATCGCCGGCGCGGGCATCGACGTCTACGACGTCGAGCCGCTGCCGCTCGATCATCCGCTGCGCAAGCTCGACAACGCGGTGATCACCCCGCACCTCGGCTACGTCACCGAGGACAACTACCGCCGCTTCTACGGCCAGATGGTCGAGGACATCCGCGCGTGGCTCGACGGCAAGCCGGTGCGGGTGATCAAGGCGAAGTAAGCGAGTGGCGATTAAGCGACACCCTCATCCTGAGGAGGCCGCGTAGCGGCCGTCTCGAAGGATGGAAACGGGCGCCGTCTTGTCCATCCTTCGAGACGCCGCCTTCGGCGACTCCTCAGGATGAGGGTAGCGTTAGTTGCTTCCCAACTCCCTCCGCACGATCGCGGCGCCCTCGACCATGGCGCGCATCTTGCCGAACGCGACCTCGCGCGAGAGATATTTGAGGCCGCAGTCGGGGGCGATCACCAGCCGCTCGGCGGGAACGTGCGGCAGCGCGCGGCGGATGCGCTGCGCCACGGTCTGCGGCGTCTCCACCGTCTCGTCGGCGAGATCGAGCACGCCCAGAATGATCGTCTTGCTCGGCAGCCCGGCGAGCACCGCGCAATCGAGATTGGGCTGCGCGGTCTCGATCGAGACCTGGCGGGCGGCCGATTGCTCCAGCTCGGGCAGAAACGAATAGCCGGACGGCTTTTCGCGTACCATCGCCGCGTAGCCGAAGCACAGATGCACGGCGGTCGTGCCGGCGACGCCGTCGAGCGCCCGGTTGAGCGCCTCGACGCCATAAGTGCGCGCGTTCTCGGGCCGCGCCTGCATCCACGGCTCGTCGACCTGCACGATGTCGGCGCCGGCCGCGAACAGCTCCTTGATCTCGGCATTGACCGCGGCGGCGTAGTCGAGCGCCATGGCGCGCTCGTCGCCATAGAACTCGTCCTGCGCCTGCTGCGTCATGGTGAAGGGGCCCGGCACCGTCATCTTGATCATCCGGTCGGGGTGCGCGCGCAAAAACTCCACGTCGCGCACCTCGACCGGATGCCTGCGCCGGATCTTTCCGACCACGCGCGGCACTGGCGTCGCCCTGCCGGCGCGGCCGATGGTGGTGCCCGGATTGTCGATGTCGATGCCGTCGAGCGCGGTGGCGAAGCGGTTGGAATAGCTCTCGCGCCGCATCTCTCCGTCGGTGACGATGTCGAGCCCGGCCCGCTCCTGATCGCGGATCGCCAGGATGGTCGCGTCGTCCTGCGCCTCGGCGAGCCATTGCGGATCGACCCGCCACAGCTCCTTCGCCCGCACCCGCGGCGGCATCTGCTTGAGCAGTTTCGCGCGATCGATGAGCCAGTCCGGCTGCGGATAGGAGCCGACAAGCGTCGTCGGAAGCAATACGTTCATTTGTCGTTGTTGCCTCGTGGTGCCCCCAGGAAGCTATGGAAGGCTTGCGTCGACGGCGCAAGCCCGCGCACGAAGAGGGATGACGAGACGCGCGGAACCGGCTAGCGTATTCGCCCGTGGGAAGGGATCGCGGAGCCGGCTGGCATCCGCGAAAATCGAGGCATGCAGGATCGCAGCTTCACCTTGCGCGGGGGGCGCACCGGTTTCCTGCTGGTGCACGGGCTTGCCGGAACCCCGATCGAGCTGAAATTCGTCGCCAAGGGCCTCGCCCGCGAGGGCTTCACCGTGCATTGCTGCCAGCTCGCCGGCCACTGCGCCGGCGAGGAGGACCTTGCGGCGACGCGCTGGCCCGACTGGTTTGCCAACGTCGCCGCCGCGCTCGATCGGCTGCGCGCCCAATGCGACAG
This sequence comes from Xanthobacteraceae bacterium, assembly GCA_035636455.1. GTDB lineage: Bacteria > Pseudomonadota > Alphaproteobacteria > Rhizobiales > Xanthobacteraceae > AP-16. Next base: position 2,008 of record DASPZC010000324.1, on the reverse strand, counting down.
CGTAATCGCCGGCGGCCTGTCGATGGGCGCGGTGCTGGCGCTGCACCTCGCCGCGCAGCGCCCGCGCGAGGTCGACGGCCTCGTCCTCTATTCGCCGACGTTCTGGTACGACGGCTGGGCTATCCCCTGGTACCGCTTTCTGCTCAAGCTCGGCATCCATACGCCGGTCGGCCGCAACTACCGCTTTGTCGAGCGCGAGCCGTACGGCATCAAGGACCCGTATATCCGCAGCGTCATCGCCGGCGCCATCATGTCGGGCGACAGCGCCGAGGCGGGGCTTTACGCCGTGCCATCGCGGTCGCTGCGCGAGCTGTGGCGGCTGGTCGACGTGGTCTCGGCCGAACTGCCCGCGATCGACAGTCCGACGCTCCTCGTCCAGGCGCGCAAGGATGACGTTTCCAGCCTCGCCAACGCCGTTCATCTGCAGCGCCGGCTCGGCGGTCTCGTCGACACGCTGGTGCTCGACGACAGCTACCACATGGTCACGATCGACCGGCAGCGCGACCTGGTGATCGAGCGCACCCTCGCCTTTGCCCGCTGGATCGAGTCGCGCCGCGCCCTGGAAGAAAAAAGCGCCGCCACGGTCAAGTCGATCGACCGTTGAGGCGAATAGCGAGTAGCGAGTAGTAGCGGTCGATTTCTATTCGCTATTCGCCACTCGCCATTCGCCGCCCTCAGGCGAACGTCCTGTTCAATAATCTCTCGGCATTGCCGGTGAAAACCTTGCGCCGATCGGCGGCGCTAAGGCCGAGTTTGTCTACCACCGCGATGGTCGGGCGGATCGGGCCGAGCGGCGCGTCGGTCGCGAACACCACCCGGTCGGGGCCGAAGAACGCGAGCCCGCACTTGAGGCCGTGCACGCCGCCGAACATGGCCGTGTCGCCGTAGAAATCATGGAAATAGTCGAGGTGCGGGCGCTCGAGCGACGGCAGGATGTTCGAATAGTCCTCGTCCGAGGTGCGCGCGCCGAGCACGGCGAGGCCCGGTCCGACCCGTCCGTCGTAATACGGGATCATGCCGCCGCAGTGGTGGGTGATGATCTTGAGCTTCGGGTGGCGGTCGAACACGCCGGACAGCACCAGCCGCGCCATGGCGACCGAGGTGTCGTAGGGCCAGCCGAAGCACCACCACATCTCGAAGCGGGATTTCTGCTCCGCCGGATAGTCCGGCATGCTCGCGGTGCGCGCCGGGTGCAGCCAGATCGGCAAGTCATGCTCGGCGAGCGCGGCGAACACCGGGCGAAACGCCGGATCGTCGAGCGGCCGGCCGGCGATATGGGTGAAAATCTTAATGCCGCCCGCGCCGAGGTCCTTGACGGCGCGGTGCGCTTCACCGATCGAGCCGTCGACGTCGGTGAGAGAAACGGCCGCCGCAAAAGTCGGAAAACGGTCGGGATGGCGCGCGCACAGCTCCGCCATGGCGTCGTTGGCCATGCGCGCCAGGGTCAGGCCGACCTCGCCCTTGGCGATGTCCTCGATCGGCGGATTGGGCAGCGAGATGACTTGGCGGTAGTCGTCGTATTCGTCCATCTCGCGAAAGCGCGCATCGAGATCGAACAGTTTCGTCACCGAGCGCAGACGCTTGCCGAGGTTCTCGAGCTGCGGCGAGACCTTGTTCATCTCCGCGAAGAATTTGTCCGGGAATATGTGCGTGTAGATGTCGATCAGCGGCGCCATGACGCCTCCCTCAAACACTCTCGAACGGCAGGCCGACGTAGTTCTCGGCAAGCGCCGTCGAGGCCGCGCGCGAGCCGGTCACGTAATCGAGTTCGGCGAGCTGCACCCGGCGCTCGAACGGGCTGTGGTCGTGGAAGCGATGCAGCATCGAGGTCATCCACCAGGAAAAATGCTGCGCCTTCCACACGCGCTTGAGACAGGTGTCGGAATAAAGATCGAGCCGGCGCGGCGAACCGGTGGCGTAGAACTCGGCGAGCGCGCGCGCCATGACCCGCACGTCGGCAACCGCGAGATTGAGCCCCTTGGCGCCGGTCGGCGGCACGATATGGGCG
>DASPZC010000323.1:0-4597 GCA_035636455.1 Xanthobacteraceae bacterium | reverse complement strand
GCGGGCTGTTGACCGTGACGACGGCGCTGGAGACTTCATCGGCGAAGCCGTAGCTCGCGGTGACGCTCTTGGCCTCGGAGGTGTAGGCGGCGGTCGATGCTCCGTTCCACTTCGCGGTCGCGGCGCTGTAGGCGGCGGAATCGGCGGCGCCCTGCATGGTGCGCCTGATCACGTACCAGTCGGAGACCTCGGTGCCGAGCGCGGCCATGCCGACGAGCAGCGAGAAGGTGAGCGCAATGGTCACGGCGGCGGCGCCCGAGCGGTCGCCGGCGAAAGCCGCCAGCGCGTTGCGCGTGCGCGACGCGTGCACAATGGCGCGGGCGACGAAGATAAAGTGCCGGATGCGGGCCATGGGAGCCGTCCTCAAATCGGGTAGCAGGATTGCGCCGTGAGCGAGATCGAATGGCTCATGAAGGGGATGTTGAGCGGCATCGTGTAGCTTGCCGATACGCGGTTGCCGCAGCCCGTCACCGTCGCCGTGAACACCGTGTCGGCGAACACGGCGCCCGAACGTCCCGCCGCGAACGTCTGGATCTGGCTGGCGGTCCCGCACGCCGTCGTGTTGATCGACGCGCAGCGCGCCGCTTCCTGCACCGAGTAGTGCAGCGCGTTGACCGTCCACAGCATGCGGCCGCCTTCGACGATGCCGAACAGGAAGAGCAGCAGCACCGGCGCCAGCAAGCCGAACTCGACCGCGATGTTTCCCTGCTCGGCGCGGGCGAGACCGGCGAGCGCCGCGACCAGACGCGCGGCTGCGCGGCGCAACGTGGAAGCATCTGTGGCCGCCTTGCCCATGGCCTATTGAATCCGCGCCGTTGCCTGCGCGCTCAACGTCAACGAGCTGCCGAGCGCGGGATAAGGCAGCAGGGTGTTGTAAGTGGCCTGTGCGCCCACCGTGACGTAGGTGCCGGCCGCGCGGCCATCCGGGCAGGCCGCGCCGCACGCGGCGGCGGCGATGGCGCCCTCGGACGGGCAGCCGCAGGCCTTGCTTGGCGCCGGCGTCGCGCTGACCGTGAGCGCCGTCGCGCCGGTCACCGCGCTCTGGATGGCGCTGCCGTTCCAGCCATGCGCCATGGCGTATTGCGCGCCGGCCTGGGCGGCGTCCTGCACCTGCATTTGCCGATAGAGGCCCATGCCGAGGTCGATCAGGGGAACGAAGATCGCCGCCATGACCGGTGCGGCGATCGAGAACTCGATCGCGGCGCTTCCGCGCCGGGCGCCAAGGAATGCGGCAATTGATGTGAGCATCGAACGTCGCATCGCCCGGTCCTGGCAGCCCGCGTGTTCGTGAGATGCCGCCGCGCTGCGGCGTCAACCCCCTGCTGGAAACATCGATACTCGCGTGCAAACCGTTGCGATCCTTGCAAGGCGCATGGTCGGAATTGGTTCAAATTTTCCGATAATTTGAATCGATGGTCCCGAGCCGGTTCGCTCACTCACCGGAAACCGGCCGCAAAATGCCTTAATTAATTGGCAGTTTGTCTGCGTAAATTGCGGAAATGTTGATCGCCGACATAAGGAAGATCACAGGGGTTTGGGGAGGATGATCGGCCTCACGCGAGTACCTGCACGAGTGGGAGCCGCACATGTTCCAGAACAAGCTTGCTGCGCTCAAGACGGGCTGCGCCCGCCTGCTCCGGGACACCGGCGCGGCGGTCCTGCCGACATTCGCGGTTGCGGTCATTCCGGTGTTTGCGATGGTGGGAGCCGCCGTCGACTATTCGGGCGCGTACAATATTCGAGCGAAAATGCAGGCGGCGCTGGACGCGGCCGTCCTGGCCGGCGCACGCAACGACACGGCCTCCTGGATCGATACCGCGACCAACACGTTCAACGGCTCGTTCCGACCGGCCAATGGAATGACGGCAACGACGTCGTTCCGCTTGAACGCGGACGGCACCTTCTCCGGCACCGCCAGCGCGTCTTTCACGACGTCTTTCCTCGGGATCGTCGGCGCACATCACATCAACCTGACCACCTCCGCGACCTCGATGGTGGCGCCCACGTCGCCCGGCGGGCAGTATTGTCTCCTGGCCCTCAACCTGACCGCCCAGCCGGCCGTGCAGGTCAGCGGCAACGGCTCGATCACCATCACGGCGCCCAACTGCGTCATGCAGGTCAATTCGAAGGCCAGCGTTGCGGTCGACCTGGCCGGCAATGCCGCCATCAACACCACCGACAACTGCTATGTCGGCGGGGTGCGGACCGTCGGTAATTCGAGCGTGTCGCCGCCGCCCGACGCGGTGTGCAAGACCCTTCCGGATCCGTTCGTCAACTATCCCAAGCCGACGGTCACGTGCGACCCGGCGCTGCAAAACTACAGCCTGTCCGGCAACGTCACAAAGACGCTGTACCCGGGCACATATTGCGGCGGGATGAACTTCTCCGGACCCGTCAACGTCACGTTCGCACCAGGCCTCTACATCATCCAGGACGGCGTCATCCAGGAGAGCGGCGGTACTTTCACCGGCAACGGCGTCACCTTCTTCCTGACCGGGAGCGGTGCGGGCATCGCCATGAGCGGCCAGGCCAATTGGCACCTGGTGGCTTCCAGTGCCCAGCCGTTCCCCGGCTTCGTCATCTTTCTCGATCCGAGCGGGCCGACCGGCCTGGCCGCCGCCTCGAGCCAGCTCTCGGGTCAGTCCGAGCTTTATTTCGAAGGCGTCGTCTATCTGCCGAAGCAGCTGGTGACCATCACCGGCACCGCGGAAACCTTCGCTCCCTCGCCATGGACCTCGTTCATTGCCGACACCCTCCAGATCAGCGGCAACGGCAGTTTCGTGATCAACAACGACACGTCGCTGACGAGCGTGCCGATTCCGGTCGGCCTGCAGATGCGGACCGGCGGCCGCCTGTGGCTGACGCAATGATCGGGTGACGACGCCGCGGCGCCCTTCCCCATGCTTCGAGACGGCCCGCTACGCGGGCCACGCTTTCGCTGTTATGCCCTACGCGCCATCACCCAGCCTCATGGTGAGGAGCGCGGCGAAGCCGCGCGCCTCGAACCATGCTGCAGGGCTCGACCCCGCGTTAGCGCCGCCTCACGCCAGCTTGCCCAACAGCTCGCTCAGCCGGCGCGCCTCCTCGCTCGGGCGGGCTGATCGTCGTATCGGCCGCCTCCGCTTGCGCAGCCGGAGGTTATACTTCCAGGTATACCCGGCGCGCCGCGCTAATAACGGAAATTCAAAACCCCGGCGCGGCCGCCAATGCTAGGCCGCCGAACCTGCGACATATTGTCATACCTAATAGTTTAATCAGGGTTATCATTCATACTCCATCATGTTCAACTCCAACGAAGGGTATCGACCCATGAAGTTCCAGCCTGGACAGAGCGGAAATCCCGCCGGCCGGCCGCCCGGCGCCCGCAACAAGAAGACCCTCGCCATGGAGGCGCTGCTCGACGGGGAAAGCGAGGCGGTGATGCAGAAGCTCATCGGGCTCGCCAAGCTCGGCGACGACCTGGCGCTGCGCCTGTGCGTCGAGCGGATGGTGGCGCCGCGGCGCGAGCGCCCGGTGCCGCTGCGGCTGCCGCGGATCAGGAGCGAGGAGGACCTGCAGGTCGCCATCGACGAGATCAGCGACGCCCTCGGGGAGGGCGAGATCACGCCGCGCGAGGCCGCGGACCTGCTCAAGTTCGTCGACGGGGTCAACCTCACCCTGCAGTCCTCGGAGATTGTGGAGCGGCTCGACCGGATCGACGCGCGGCTCGCGCAAAAATCGCCGAGCGAAATCGGGCAATGAGCGGCGCCGCCCCTGTAAATATCAGGCGAAATACAGGTTTCAGCGCCGCGCTCCCGCTCCGCGCAAGCGGGGAGGGGCGAAGCGTCCCGACCGGGGGCGGCAGGGGTGCGGCCTGTAACTATCAGGCAAAATACAGGTGCTGAGGGGGCACATGGGACCAGAGAACCGACCAAATGTCCGGCGCCGGATCGGGCGGGCGCTGGCAATCGAGCCGGACGAGATGCGCCGGCGCAGGCGGCACATTCTGCCGCCGCGCGGCGACCGCCCGGTGCCGCTGCTGCGCCTCGACAGCGCAGCGGATGCGCGGGCGGCGCCGACGGTCATCGTCGCCGCGTTCCTCGCCGACGAGGTCACGGCCGAGGAGGCGATCGAACTTTTGAAGGCGGTCGAGCAGGTCCGCTTCGCGGCCAAGGCCCTGAAAGGCCTGACCCGGATCCGGCGCGGCCTCGAGATGCTGAAGCCGCGCGAAGTCCGGGAAGAGGAACGACAATCGAGAGGGCCCAGGCGCCTGTAAATATCAGGCGAAATACAGGTTTCGCGTCCCGGACGTCGCGCTTCACGCCGTCGCCGGATCGCGCGTGGGCGAGGAATGCGCACGGGCTCCTGCGCGGGCTTGCCGCCATGGCAACCCGTGGGGCATGCTGATGGCGGGCGCTGCTTGCCGCCGCGCCGCCCCTTGTGATCTACGCCTTCCTGATGGACTACTACATCGCCGGCCCGACCGCCGGCGCCACCAAGGGGTAATTACCTCTCCCCGCACGCGCGGAGAGGTCGGCGCCGAAGGCGCCGGGTGAGGGGGCCTCTGAGTCAATGCAAACCCTCAGACGCCCCCTCACCCCGACCCTCTCCCCGCAAG
>DASPZC010000322.1:0-1676 GCA_035636455.1 Xanthobacteraceae bacterium | reverse complement strand
CGATGCTCGCGCGGTTCGCCACCGCGAACAGCACGATGAGAATTGCGAGCGGCACCAGGACGAGGGCGCCGACGATCTTGCGGATCATGGCCGCTCCGCCTCCGCGCCGGCCGACGCCGCGTCAGCCGGCACGATTGAGGCGCTCGCGCATTTCCTTGCCGGTCTTGAAGAACGGCACGCTCTTCTCGTCGACCGATACGTGCGCGCCGGTGCGCGGGTTGCGGCCGGTGCGCGCCGGCCGATGCTTGACCGAGAACGCGCCGAAGCCGCGCAGCTCGACACGGTCGCCGCGCGCGAGCGCGTTGATGATTTCGCCGAGGATCGCGTTGACGATGTTCTCGACGTCGCGCTGATAAAGGTGAGGATTCTGCGCGGAGATGCGCTGGACCAGTTCGGACTTGATCATCGGCATTTGCCGCCCCTCGGCTCGACGCGCGGTTCTGTGGCGCTTGTCACGGCGATTGCGCACAGCGGAACCCGCGCCGCGCCCGCTCAGTTGCCGGATGGAGGGTGCCAAAGGGCCAATAGACCGTCAAGGTTGAGACGCTCGATCGCCTGCACCGTGCCGGAGCCTTCGATGCGGCGGGCCAGCGAGCCGAGGCCCACCGCCTCGAGCACGGCGGACGCCGCGAGGTGGAGCATCGAGAGGTCGCCAAGCCGCGACTTGAGCTGCCAGTCGCGCACCGGCAGCTTCGCGTCGATGCCCTTTTCCTTGGCGAGCCAGGCGAGCGCGGTCTGCTCGTTGCCGAGCTCGTCGACCAGCTTGAGATCGACCGCCTGGCGGCCGGTGAAGATGCGGCCGTCGGAGACGCGATCGAGCAGCGCATCGTCGAGATGGCGGCGGTCCTGCACCATGCCGCGGAACCAGGCATAGGAATCCTTGACGATCGCGTCGAGCGCGGCGCGCGCCTCCGGGCTCGTCGGCTCGTAGCCGTTGGGCGCGGCCTTGAGCGGCGAGGATTTGATCTCCTCCACCTTGACGCCGATCGTCTTCAGGAGATCGCCGACGTTCGGATATTGGAACAGCACGCCGATCGAGCCGACGAGCGAGGAGCCCTGGGAGATGATGTGGTCGGACGCCATCGCGGCGATGTATCCGCCGGACGCCGCGAGGCCGTCGACCACGACCACGGTCGGCTTCTGGGCGGCGACGCGGCGCAGCGCATCGTGCAGCTGCTCGGCGCCGGCTGTGGTGCCGCCGGGGCTGTCGACATGGACGATGACCGCGCGCACGCGCGACTTCGCCAGCCTGTCGAGCGACTCGACCCGATCCTCGTCGCCGCGGATGAGCCCGCTGATCTTCACCCGCGCGATGTAGGCGCCGGACGCTTCGGCGAGCTTGCCGCTCGGCGATGACACGGCGGCGACCGCGAGCACCGCCGCGATGGCGAGCAGCACCGCGATCACGCGCCAGAAGGTCAGCTTGCGCCGCATCCGGCGGCGATCGACGATGGTGTCGGCGTCGAGCGACATGGCAGCGCTCCGTTTCCAATCCTCCCCGCTTGCCGGGGAGGGAAGGGCATCACTCCTCCGTCTCGGCCTTTTCCGGATCCTCGGCGCGCTTTTTCAGCGCCGCACCGAGAATGTCACCGAGCGAGGCGCCGGAATCGGAGGAGCCGTACTGGGCGATCGCCTCCTTCTCCTCGGCGACCTCGAGCGCCTTGATCGACACCGAG
>DASPZC010000321.1:0-2921 GCA_035636455.1 Xanthobacteraceae bacterium | reverse complement strand
CGGTCTCCTCGGCGATCTGGGCGATCTTCGCCATCGTTTGGTTCGGGCTGTCGCCGATCACGCCGATCTTCGTGGTGCTGATGACCGCGCTGCCGCTGATCGTCACCAACGTGTGGCAGGGCACCCAGGCGGTCAATGCGGACTATGTGGAGCTGGCCGCGGCGCTGCGTTTTTCGCGCGCGAAAACCCTCGTCAAAATCTACCTGCCCTCGATCATGCCCTATTTCTTCTCCGGCGCGCGGCTCGCCTTCGGCTTCGGCTGGCGCGTCAGCCTGGTGGCGGAGACGCTCGGAGCGTCGAGCGGGGTCGGCTATCGCCTGCGCCAGGCCTCCGACCTGATCCAGACTGACCAGGTGTTTGCCTGGACCATCGTGCAGATCGCCATGATGCTGGTGATCGAGGCCGGGCTGATCCAGCCGCTGGAGCGCCACCTGTTTCGCTGGCGCCGCGACGTGCGCTCATGACGGCGCAGTGGTTTGCTCTAACCGTTCCTGCGCCATCCGCCGCAGCGCCGTCCGGTCGATCTTGTTGGTCGAGGCGAGCGGCAGCCGGTCGATGACCCACACGAAGCGCGGATGCTGATAGGCCGGGGCGTTGGCGAGGGCGAACCGCTTCACCTCCGCTTCGCTCGGGTTGCGCCCGGGCTCGGCGACGATGAAGGCGACCGGCTTCTGCCCCTTGATCTCGTCGTCGATCGGCACCACCGCGGCCTGCGCGATGTCGGGATGGCGCTCGAGCATGCGCTCGACGTCGGTCGGATAGATGTTCTCGCCGCCCGACACGAACATGTCGTCGGTGCGGCCGACGAAATAATAAAAGCCGTCGGCGTCGCGGCGAAACACGTCGCCGGTGACGTAGAAGCCGTCGGGCGTGATCGGGGAGGGCAGGTCCGGCCGGTTGTGATAGCCGCGCATCACCGCCGGGCAGTTCATCTCCAGGACGCCCTCATCGGCATCGCGGTTGTCGGCGTCGACGAGCCGCACTTTCACTTGCGGGTGCGGATAGCCGACCGACAGCTCCGGCTGCGGCAGGCCGCGCGGATGCGGGCCGAACACCACCGGCCCGGCTTCGGTGGTGCCGTAGGCGTTGGTCACCGCGGCGCGCGGCAGCGCCCGGCGCAGCGCTTGCATCAGGCTGTGGGTGACCGGCGCCGAGCCCATGCGCACGAACTCGACCGAGGAGAGGTCGGTGCGCGCCAACAGCTCACGCTCGTGCAGCATCATGGCGATCATCGGCGGCACGGCGGTGAGCCAGGTGATACGATAGCGGCCGATCGCCTCGATATACGCCGGGGCGGAGAACTGCGGCTGCAGCACGATGGTGGCGTGCGCGGCGCCGGCGAGGAGACTGAGCGCCAGCGCATTCATGTGATAGAGCGGCGCCGCGATCAGGTAGCGGTGTCGCGACAGGTCCTCGCCGCCGAGCCGCGTCTCGGCCACCCAGATGTGGCCGCGGTGCGTGAGCACGACGCCCTTGGGCGTGCCGGTCGAGCCGGAGGTGTAGAGGAACATGGCCGGCTCGTCCGGCGCCGGCTCCACCGCATCGAATGGGCCGGGATCGAGGAAACCGTCAAAACTTTCGGCGCCGTCGCAGCCGAAGCAGATGACCGGAACATCGGCCGGACAGTCCTCGCGGCGCGGCGGGTCGCAGAACAGGAGTTTTGCGCCGGCGTCGCGCACGATGAATTCGATGGTGGCGGGGGGGAACTTGAAGTTGACCGGCACCGCGACGAGCCCCGCGCGCATGATGCCGAAATAGGCCGCGAGGTATTCGGCGCGGTTGGCGGAGAGGATGGCAACGCGCTCGCCGCGCGTGAGTCCACGGCGGAGCAGGGCGCGCGCGACGCCGTTCGCCGTCTCGTCGATCCGGCGATAAGTGAACTCGCGCGGCGCCTGCTCGCCGCCGAGGTCGATGACCGCAACCTTGTCGAGATCGCGCCCGCGCCGGATCAGGTCGCCGAGGTTGGTGAAGGGGGTCATGCTCGATCATACCTCCCCCGCTTGCGGGGGAGGTCGGCCACGCAGCGGCCGGGTGGGGGCCCCTTGGCTCGCTGCGCGCTCCCGGCGCTTGCCCCCTCCCTAACCCTCCCCCGCAAGCGGGGGAGGGGACGCGCGCAGCCATCATTAATGACGCGCTTCATCTAGCCGCTCATCCCTTCGGCGTCGCCGTCAGGTAGGTGCCGCGGCCGCTCGCCAGCAGCTTGCCCTCGAGGTCGAACACCTGTCCGTCCGCGGTCGAGAACTGGTTGCCCCATTTGACGATGCGGCCGCGCGCGATCAGGTCGCCCGGCATGGCGGCGGCGTGATAATCGACGCGCATATCGATGGTCGGCACGCCGCGGCCGGTGCGCGTCACCAGCGCCCAGTCGGCCGCCACGTCGACCAGGGCCGCCAGGATGCCGCCGTGGGTGTAGCGCCGGTCCGGATTGACCACCCATTCCTCGCGCCACGTCGCCCTCAGCTCGATGCCGTCGGCGTTCACCGCCAGCACCTTGATGCCCAGCCATTGATTGAACGGCCCGCGGGTGAGCAGCCGCTCGACGTGCTCCGGCGTCAGTTGTTCGGACATGTGTATTGTACCTCGAGCAAACAAAAGCATCCACCGGACGAGTTGTTAACCTCTCCCCGCTTGCGGGGAGAGGTCGACGCGCGAAGCGCGTCGGGTGAGGGGGCCTCCGAATCAATGCAATTCCTCAGGCGCCCCCTCACCCCGACCCTCTCCCCGCAAGCGGGGAGAGGGAGATTTCACGGCACCACCACGACCTTGCCGATCACCTCGCGGTCGCGGACGAGCCGCAGCCCTTCGGCGGCCGCGTCGAGCGGCAGCACTTTGTCGATCACCGGGTGCATCTTGCCTTGCGCGATCATCTCCATCAGGGCCTTGAGGTTCTCGTCGTAAAAGCTGTTCGAGCCGATGATCTT
>DASPZC010000320.1:0-4377 GCA_035636455.1 Xanthobacteraceae bacterium | reverse complement strand
CCCTCTCCCCGCAAGCGGGGAGAGGGAGTCAGGTCCGCGCCGAATGCCCCGGCCGCAGCACGCCCAGCACCCGTTTGAACGGCGCCGACAGATGATGCCGCAGCATCGCGATCCGCCGGTTCCGCTCCGACGTGACCCAGTTGAACTGGATGACGCGGCGCGGGCCGACGAACGGCTTGTGCCCGTGCCACGAATTATGGGCGCGTTTGAAGGCGAGCAGCGTGCCTTCGGTCGGCGGCACCTCGGCGATCACGTCGTCGAGGTGGCCGCCGGAGCGCAGCAGCCGCAGGCGCCCCCCGGTCTCCTCCCAGCTCGGGTTCATGTAGATCAGCACCGTGACGATCTTGCTCAGCGAGTCGGTGTGGATCTGTCCGTCGCCGGCGCCGCACTGGCCGCGCACCGTCACGGTCGTCGGCCGTCCGGTGAGGTCGAGGCCGAACTTTTGCTCGAACGCCTGGCGGAACGCGTCGCTCTCCAGCTCATCGAGAAATTCCGCGAACGCGTTGCCATAGGAGAGCTGGGCCACCGGAAAGCTGCCGCGCTCGGAAATCTTCGGGTAGTCCGCGTTGATGCGCGCGCAGGCATCGGCGCGCACGAAGCCGGGCACGACGAGATATTCGAACGGCTCCCTCACGCGCGGCGTGGCGCGGAACGCCTCGATGTCGAGACAGCGCAAGCCCATCGGACTCAGCTGAATGATGTGGCAAGAACGGCGAGCAGCAGGCAGGCAATGATCGCGTATTTGAGCGCGTAGTAGGCCCTGTAGTTCCACGCCTTCATGCGCTTGCCGACGAGCCTGATCGGATAGACGACCGCAAAGGCCTTGTTGACGAAGCCGACCTTCTCGCCGTCCACGTTCTGGGTGGCCGTGCCCTTGATCACGTGATGGATGACCCAGCGGTTCATGCGGGTCATGAACCTGGTGCGCAACGGCCGCTCGACGTCGCAGAACAAGATGATCCGGGTTTCATCCGTCTGGTTCTCGGCGGTGTGGATGTAGGTCTCGTCGAACAGCAGGTCCTCGCCGTCGCGCCAAGTGTAGGGCTCGCCGTCGACGAAAATGCGGCACGGCGCGCTCGACTTCGGCGTGACGAGGCCGAGGTGATAGCGCAGCGATCCGGCGAACGGATCACGGTGCGCGACGAGCTTGCCGCCGGGCGACAGCAGGGCGAACATCGCGCCGTGCACGGTCGGGATCGACTGCAGCAGCTCCACGGTCTTCGGGCACAGCGTCGCCGCCGACGGCAGGAAGTCCTCGTACCATTTGAGATAGAAGCGCTTCCAGCCGCTGCGAAAGAACGAGTTGAAGCCCCAATCGTTGTATTTCGCCGCCGCGCGGATATAGCCCTCGTCGAACAGCTTCAGCGCCTCCTCGCGGATGGTCTGCCAATTCTCGCGCAGCGGGGCGAGCTCGGGGAAGTCGCTGGTCGGCAGCACCGGTCGATTGGGCACCGCGGAGAACAGGTACATCAGCGCGTTGTAGGGGCCCATCAGGGTGGAGTGGTCCGTCACCTGGCGAAAGAAGGTGTGACGAACTTTTCCGCGGTAATGCACGTAAAGCCCGGCGGCGACGAAGCTGTACAAGACAAGGAACTGCGGCGCGAACAGACGGAGGACCATCGGATTTACCACTCGCTGCGGGGATGGCTCCCTATAACACGGAACGACCGGGGGACAAATATGGCGGCCGGCGCCCGCCGCTGGCGCGAACCCGCATTGCGCAGGCCGATTCGCCTATTTCCGTGGCGGCAGGATCGCCCAGCCTACGGTCACTTCGTCCTCGCCGTTGTGGGCTGCGAGCTTGAACGGCGGCTGCAGCTGCGCCGCGCCGGCGGCTTCGCGCAACTGCGCCGGCATCACGTTCGGGTCGCCGACCACCCACACCACGGCGGCACCGTAGGCCCTGAGGTCGGCGAGGTCGATCCACGGCGCACGGCGCGGGTTGCCGTCGATCAGCACCCGCGGCCGCTCCGCCGCGTAGCGGCTGACGTTGCCCCCCGCCCACATGGTGGCGATGACGTAGCGCAGCGGCTGCCCGGTCGCGGCGCGGTAGCGTTGCGCGATCTCCGCGCCGAGCCGGTCGCCGGGAAAGAACGCGGCCCGGTAGCGATGATCGATGTGCGGCAGCACCGTGTAATTGACGATGAAGGCAAGCGCGAAGCCGGCGAACACGATCGCCCATAGGGTGACGATGCGGGCGAGCCGGACGCGGTCGATCGCGGTGCGCGCCGTCATCACGATCCACAGGCCGAGAAACAGCCACAGCGGATAGCCCCACATGGCGACGAGGCCGCGGCCGGTGACGAGCGAGGCGGCGATCGTCGTGGCGGCCGGTCCGAAGGCGAGGACCGTCACGATGCGGCGGTCGAAATCGTCGGCGCCGGCGGTGCGCTCCTGGGGTCGCGGCCATGCGAGCGGCGCCGCGATGGCGAGCGCCGGCACCAGCGTGGCGAGCTGGCTCAAAGCGAAGACCAGCGGATGCACGAGGTGATCGATCACGCCACGCGACGGCGCCGCCCGCGCGGACGCATAGGCGAACGGCAGGAAATCGTTCTTCGCCAGCCAGACCAGGTGCGGCGCCATCACCACCAGCGCCGCCGCCAGCGCGACCCACGGCCCGGGCGTCGCCAGCGCCCGGCGCGCCTTGCGATCGACGACCAGGAAAATCCCGAGCGGAGCGGCCAGCATGACGACGAAATATTTGGCCCACAGGGCAAGGCCGAGCGCGAGGCCGAGCAGCAGCCAGTCGGCGATACGGCCGTAGCGCAGGCCGGAGCGAAAGGCGAGGCCCGCCAGCGCCCAGAGCGGCAGCTGGATCACGTCGTGATTGAACTTCGGCGCGGTGTAATTGAAGTAGTGCAGGCCGTCGATGATGAGAACGGCAACGAGCGCGCCGGCGGCGCCGACCAGCGGGCGCGCCGTCGCGAACACCAGCGCGAAGGTCGCGATGATAACGACTTCGCTGGCCGCGTAATAAGCCGTATCGGCGCCGAACAACCGATAGACGATCTCGACCAGCCACCACGGCAGCGGCGGCAGCTTGTCGTAGCCGAGCTGCCATTCGCGCCCATAGGTGAGCGCCTCGATGAGATCGAGCGGCAGATTGGCGTAGAGCAGGCTCGGCAACGCCGTCCACACCGCTGAATGGAGGAGCGCGAACGCCGCGAAGGCCCCACCGGGACGCCGTTCGATCCATGCGGCGAGCGCAGCCATCGTTCATTCCGGCCGCGCGGCCCGGGCGTCCTCAAGGAGGAGTTCCGGCACCACCCACAGGGGCGGCTCGCCGCGGTGGACGCGCTGCACGTTGTCGAACGCATTGCGGAACCGGGCGACGTGATTGTCCCACGTGGGGCCGGCGAAGTGCGAGGTCAGCACGACGTTGTCGAGCCTGAACAGCGGATTGTCGGGCGGCGGCGGCTCCTGGTCGAACACGTCGAGCCCGGCGCCGAGGAATTGTCCGTTGCTGAGCGCGCGGTGGAGCGCGACCTCGTCGATGACCGGGCCGCGGCAGGTGTTGACCAGGATCGCGGCGGGTTTGAGCAGCTTGAGCTCGCCCTCCCCGATCATCCCGCGGGTCGATTCGTTGAGCGGCACGTGTAGCGACACGAGGTCGGAGGCCGTGAGCAGTTCGCCCAGCAGATGGAAGCGCACCCCGAGCGCGTCCTCCGCGTCCTCGGTCAGGCGCACGATGTCGTAATACGCGACCCGCATGCCGAAGGCGCGGCCGAGCCGCGCCACTTTCTTGCCGATGCTGCCGAGGCCGACGATGCCCAGCGTCTTGTTGTAAAGCTCGTACATCCGCGGCACCGGCCCGTTGCCGCGCCAGCGGCCGCCCGAGACGTTGGCGTGCTGCCAGATGAGCTTGCGCGCCACCGCGAGCATCAGCATCAGCGCGTGCTCGGCGACCGCGATGGAGTTGGCGCCGCCGTTGTTGGACAGCGGGACCCTGGCGCGCCGCGCCGCCTCGAGGTCGACGTTGTCGTAGCCGGCGCTGAGCAGCTGCACGAGGCGCATGCGCGGGGCAGCGCGATAGAACGCGTCCTTGAGCGGCACATGGGGATAGCACACCATGTACTGCGCCTCGCCGAGCGCGGCCGCATACTCCGGCGTGTCGTTGCGGGCGAGCACAAGATCGAACCCGGCCGGGACCATCGAGCGGGCAAGCTCGGCCGCATCGGACGACGGCGGCACGAGGACGATCCTGGGGATCATGCGGCATTCTCCAGTGAGATTGCTGTGCGCGGCGCGGCGGCCATCGTTTGCGCGGGGCGCTGCGCACGGCGGCACAGGCGTGACGGGCCTTCAGGATAGGCTTGCCGCCTGCTCATCCGCAATGCCGCCGGCGGCGCGGTCATCTGGCCGGGCCATCACACCGAT
>DASPZC010000319.1:0-7331 GCA_035636455.1 Xanthobacteraceae bacterium | reverse complement strand
ATCCCCCTGCCGCTCGGCGGGCCCAAGGGATCCGGCCTCTCCCTGATGTTCGAGTTCCTCACCGGCGTCCTGAGCGGCGCCCCTGCGCTCGCGCCCGCGCTCGGACCCGAGCGGCGCCGGCGCCATATCCAGAACACCATGCTCCTCGTCATCGACGTCGCCGCATTCCGTCCTGCGGCGGAATTCGATGCCGATGCCGACGGCCTCATCGACATCATCAAGCGCCTGCCGCTTCGCGACGGTTTTGCGGAAATCCTGCTGCCGGGCGAACGCGGCAGCCGCACCGAGGCGGCCCGCCGCGCGAGCGGCATTCCGATCCCGTCCGCGACATGGGACGCCCTGGGCCGCATGGCGAAGGCGTTGGCGGTCGAGCTGCCGCCGGTGCTTTCCCAATCCGCCCCGGGGGCCTAGAGGGGGATGACTTTTCTTCGAATCGCCATCCCCCTCCAGCTTATTGTTGGAGCATGATCTTTTCCGAAAACCGGTAGCCCACTTTTCGGGATCATGCTCTAAAGATGGCAATCCGGCGCCTTGCCCTCAGGGCGACACGATTGCGTGCGGTATCGATCATCGGCGCTCCGTCTCCGCGCGCCCGGCCAGAAGGATCGATCGAGGTGGCGGCAATCGCCCACGCTCCCGCGCGTCTGTGCGCCGCGGCCGCGGTCCTCGCCGCCATCGGGCTCGGCGGCGAGCCCGCCTGCGCCCAGGGCAAGGTCGAGGCGCGCTACAGCGCGTGGCTGGGCGGAATTCCCATCGGCAGCGGCAGCTGGATCATCGATATCGGCCAGGACCAGTACATGGCGGCGGCGAGCGGCCGTGCCAGCGGCCTCATGCGCGTGTTCGCCAGCGGCGAAGGATCGAGCGCGGTGCGCGGAGCCATCAAGCGGGGCCGTCTGGTGCCCGGAAGCTTCGCGGCCAACCTGCGCTCGCACGAGAACTACGACGTGCGGATGGAGCTCAGCCAAGGCAACGTCAAGGATCTCAAGTCGGAGCCGACGCTCGAGCCGAGCCCCGATCGCGTGCCGCTCACCGAGGAGCACCGCCGCGGAGTCGTCGACCCCATGACCGCCGTGATGATGCCGGTCGCGGGGACCGGCGAGGTGCTCAGCGCCGAGGCGTGCCGCCGCAAGCTGCCGATCTTCGACGGGCGCCAGCGCTTCGACCTCACGCTCTCGTTCAAGCGCATGGACAACGTCGAGTCGCAGCGCGGCTATCGCGGCCCGGCGGTGGTGTGCTCCGCGCGCTACCTGGCGATCGCCGGCCACCGCCCCGGCCGTTACGTCATCCGCTATCTGCAGGAGACGCGGGAGATGGAAATGTGGCTGGTGCCGATCGCCGGCACGCGCGTGCTGGTGCCCTTCCGCATTTCGATTCCCACCTTGTTCGGAACCGCGACCCTGCAGGCCACGCAGTTCGAAACGGAAGCGCAGGCGTCGCGCGGGACGCGGGCATCGAGCCCATCGGGCCGGCCGCCGCGCGGTTCGTGACGCGTTCCGCGCTTTCTTTCAACGACAAGTCGCCGGCCGGCCATTGTTACCACTCGATTCACCCCCTAGTCTGCTTATGGGGGATAACGAAAACTGAGGATTCGGCCTCGGTCCCCCCGCATGTCGAGAAACATCCGAACCCGAAAACGCGGGGTGGGGGCGTAGATGAAGGGCAAATCGCGGACCAAAGCGCCCGATTCTCGAGACATGGAGGTGGGCCGCCGCATCCGCGCGCAGCGGCTGGTGCGCGGCCTGTCGCAGACCGACCTCGGCAAGAGCCTGGGGATCACCTTCCAGCAGGTGCAGAAGTACGAGAAGGGCGCGAACCGCGTCGGGGCGGGTCGCCTCACGCGCATCGCCGAGGTGCTCGGTGTCCAGGTCGCCTTCTTCTTCAGCAATATCGATCTGGCATCCTCGGGTTCCGGCAAGGACGCAAGCGAGGCGCTGAGCTTCCTCGAAACTTCCGGCGCCGTGCGCTTGGTGAAGGCCTATGCGGAAATCCGCGACGTCGACATCCGTCGCGCGCTGGTCGACCTCGCCGAATCGATTGCGGCCGGGAAGGTCTAAGCGGGCGCCGCTACTGGCCCAGACTGAGCCCCGTCATTGCCCGCGAAGGCGGGCAATCCAGTATCCGCAAAAGCGTCAGTAGATTTTCTGGATTTGGCGGTTACTGGATCGTCCGCCTGCGCGGACGATGACGCCCGATAGGGCCATCGTCACGTCAAATCGGTGGCAAGCGCCGCGCCCAGGCGCTCCCAGGCCGCCTCCTCTCCCGGCAGTCCGAACCGCAGCCAGGTCGGCTCGTAGCTGAACCGGCGAACCAGGATGCCGGCGCGGCCGAAATGCTCGAAGAGTTGCGGCGCGCGTTGCGTGCGGACCAGCCGATAGAGCGAGGTGCCGACGACGACGTCGAGTCCGGCGCCGACGAGGAGCCGGTCGAGCCGCTGCGCCGATTTTTCGAGGTTGCGGCGCGTCGCCTCGATCCACGCGGCGTCGGCCAGCGCGGCCGTGCCGACCGCAATGGCGGGCCCGGCGACCGCCCAGGGGCCGAGCGCCGCTTCGAGGCGCGCGACGTTGTTAAGTCCTGACAGGGCGAAACCAAGCCGCAGCCCGGCGAGGCCGAAAAATTTGCCGAACGAGCGCAGCACGACGAGCTTTTCGCCGACCTCGCCCGCGAGGCTCGCGCCGGGGGGGCCCACGTCCATGAAGGCCTCGTCGACGACAAGCAGCCCGCGGCGCGCCGCCAACGTCGCCGCCAATCGGCGCAGCGCCTCGGTCGCGACGATCCGGCCGTCCGGATTGTTGGGGTTGACCACGACCGCGAGGTCGGCCTCGGCAAGACGCGCGATGTCGGCGGTCTCGGTCACGGCATGGCCGGCCAGGGCGGCCGTCCGGCTGTGCTCGGAATAGGTGGGGGAGAGCACTGCCGCGCGGCCGGGCGGCATCAGGGCGGCGACCTGCGGCAACAGCAGCTGCGCGCCCGGCGCGGCGACCACATGCGCGGCGGACGGAGCCCCATAGGCCTTGGCCGCAATGGCGTTGAGCCGGTCGAGCGCCGCCTGCTCCGGCAGCCGCGCGAAAACGTCCGGCGACAGGGGCGGCACCGGATATGCCTGGGGATTGATCCCGGTCGACAGGTCGATGAATGGTTCGGGCGCGCCGGGAAAGCGGCGCCGCGCGGCGGCGAGATCGCCGCCATGCTCGTGCGCCGCCCCGGCGGGGTCCATTGCCATGGCCGTCATGCCCACCCTGCTCGCGCTCGTCATCGAGGCCGCCGTCGGTTATCCGGCGTGGCTGATGCGCGCCATCGGCCATCCGGTGGTTTGGATCGGCGCGCTGATCGGCGCGCTCGAGCGCGGGCTCAACCGGCCGGCCTGGCCGGCAAAGGTGCGGCGGGCAGCCGGCTTTGCGTTCGTGCTGGCCCTCGTTTGCGTCGTTGCCGTCATGGCCCTTGCCGTCGAGCGCTTCCTGCTCCTGCTGCCGTTCGGCGTCCTCGGCGTCGCGTTGCTCGCGAGCACGCTGTTGGCGCAGCGCAGTCTGCACGATCACGTCGCCGGTGTCGCTTGCGGCCTCGAGCACAACGGGCTTGCGGGCGGCCGCGCGGCGGTGGCGCAGATCGTCGGGCGCGACCCGCAGGCGCTCGATGAAGCGGGCGTGGCGCGCGCCGCGATCGAGAGCCTGGCGGAGAATTTTTCCGACGGGGTGGTGGCGCCGGCCCTGTGGCTCGCGATCGGCGGCCTCGCCGGCGGCGCGGCCTACAAGGCGATCAACACCGCCGACAGCATGGTCGGCCATCGCACCGAGCGCTTCGCGGCGTTCGGATTCGCGGCGGCGCGGCTCGACGATCTCGTCAACCTGCCGGCCTCGCGCCTCTCTGCGCTCCTGCTGATCGCGGCCGCCGCGCTCACGCCGGGCGCCTCCGCCGCCGCGGGCTGGCGCGCGGTGTGGCGCGATGCACATCGCCACCGCTCGCCGAATGCCGGCTACCCGGAAGCGGCCATCGCCGGCGCGCTCGGCCTCAAGCTCGCCGGCCCGCGCGTCTATGATGGGATCACCGTCGACGACGCCTACATGGGCGAGGGCCGGCGCGCGGCCAACGCCGCCGACATCCGCGCCGCGCTCGCGCTCTACCGCCGCGCCGATGCGCTGCTGATCGCGATCGTCGCGGCGCTGGCGCTTCTCGTTATCGCGACAGCTTGAGCAGACGGTCGAGATCGACGTGCGCGGCCACATGCGCCGCCAGGCGATCGAGCGTCGCCTCGATGAGCGCGTCATGGGCGACGGCCGCCGCGCCGGCGCCCAGCCGCGCCAGCCAGGCCGAGCGCTGGCGGTCATCGGCGAACAGCCCGTGGATATAGGTGCCCATCACGCGTCCGTTCGGCGACGTAGCGCCCTCCGGCGTGCTGTCGTCGAGTCGCGCGAACGGCCGCGCGCGATCCGGGCCTTCGGTCGTGCCGATATGCATCTCATAACCTTTGAACGGCGCGCCGTCGGCGGTCGTGCCGGACGCCGGGGCGAGCCGCTTGTCGCCGGCGAGCCGCGTGTCGACATCGAGCAGCCCCACGCCGTCGACCAAACCGGGCGGTCCTTCGATCCCGTCGGGATCGGCGACGGTGCGGCCGAGCATCTGGTAGCCGCCGCACAGCCCGAGCACCATGCCGCCGCGCCGCGCATGCGCCGCAAGGTCGATGTGGAAGCCGGCGTCGCGCAGCGCCGCGAGGTCGGCGAGCGTCGCCTTCGAGCCGGGCAGGACAACGAGATCGGCGTCGCCCGGCAGCGCCGCCCCGCGTCTGACGCGCACCAGCTCGACCGCCGGCTCCGCCTCGAGCGGATCGAGATCGTCGAAATTGGCGATGTGCGGAAGCACCGGCACGGCGACCTTGATCCGCGCATCGCCGCGCAGGCGGGGCGGGCGATCGAGCGCCAGCGCGTCCTCGGCCGGCAGCAGGCGCGCGTCGGCAAAGAACGGCACCAGGCCAAGCGGCGTCCATCCGGTGAGGCGCTCGACCGTGGCCAGCCCCTCGGCAAACAATCGCGGATCGCCGCGGAATTTGTTGACGATGAAGCCGCGGATCATCGCCGCGTCATCGGGGTCGAGCACCGCCTTGGTGCCGACCAGGCTCGCGATCACGCCGCCGCGCTCGATGTCGCCGACGAGGACGACCGGCACGTCGGCCGCGCGGCTAAAGCCCATGTTGGCGATGTCGTTGCGGCGGAGATTGACCTCCGATGCGCTGCCGGCGCCTTCGACCAGCACGAGGTCGGCCTCGCGCTTGAGCCGGGCAAAACTGTCGAGCACGTCCGGCAGCAGTTTCGGCTTCATGTCCTGATAGGCGGCGGCGGGCGCCGCGCCGACGACCTTGCCGCGCACCACCACCTGCGCGCCGATCTCGCTCTGCGGCTTGAGCAGCACCGGGTTCATGTGGACGCTGGGGAGAACGCGCGCGGCGCGCGCCTGCAGCGCCTGAGCGCGGCCGATCTCGCCGCCGTCCGGCGTCACCGCCGCGTTGTTCGACATGTTTTGCGGCTTGAAGGGACGCACCTTGAGCCCGCGGTCGGCGAATGCGCGCGCGAGGGCAGCGACGATCAGCGACTTGCCGACGTCGGAGCCGGTGCCCTGCACCATCAGCGCGCGGGCGGGCATGGCTACGCGGCGTTCCCCGGATGCGGTGCAGCACGTAGTGATGCACCGCTGATCCGGGGTCTTGCTCCATGGGTCCCGGGTCTGCGGTGCAATACTTCGTATTGCACCGCGCCCGGGACACAGTGGAGAGGTAACGCGGCCATTTGCTCAAAACTCGACGCCGGCCTGCGCCTTCACGCCGGCGGCGAAGTGATGCTTGACGAGGCTCATCTCGGTGACGAGATCGGCGGCTTCGAGCAGCGCCGGTTTGGCGTTGCGGCCGGTGACGATGACGTGCAGGCCGTCGCGCCGGCTCCTGAGCGCGGCGACCACGGCGTCGAGGTTCAAATATTCGTAGCGCAGCGCGATGTTGAGCTCGTCGAGAACGACGAGGCCGAAGCTCGGATCGCTCAGCAGCTCGCGCGCCTTGCCCCACGCGCGCTCGGCCGCCGCGATGTCGCGCGCGAGGTCCTGCGTCTCCCAGGTGAAGCCCTCGCCCATGGTATGCCAGGAAACGCGGTCGCCGAACACCGCGAACGCGTCGCGCTCGCCGGTGTGCCACGCGCCCTTGATGAACTGCACCACGCCGACCCGGTGGCCGTGGCCGAGCATGCGCAGCGCCAGCCCGAAGGCCGCGGTCGATTTGCCCTTGCCGGTCCCGGTGTGGACGATCAGCAGTCCCTTCTCCACCGTCTTGCCGGCGACCTCGGCATCCTGCACCGCCTTGCGCTTGGCCATCTTGGCCCGATGGCGCTCGGCAGCTCCTTCATCGATCGGCTGGGTCATTCATTTCACCTTGATGGGAATGCCGGCGACCAGCAGCACGACGCTGTCCGCCTGCGCGGCGAGCCGCTGATTGAGGCGGCCGGCGGCGTCGCGGAAGCGGCGGGCCAGCGCGTTGTCCGGCACGATGCCGAGGCCGACCTCGTTGGCGACCAGCACCACCGGCCCCGGGCGCGCCGCGAGCGCGCCCTCGAGCCGCGCGATCTCGGACTCGATATCCGCGCCCGCGAGCATCACGTTGGTGAGCCACAAGGTCAGGCAATCGACGAGCACGGCCGCGCCGGCCGGCGCGGCTGCGAGCGCTCCGGCGAGATCGCGCGGCGCTTCGAGGGTCTGCCAGCCGGCGCCGCGCCGCGCGCGATGCTCGGCGATGCGCGCCGCCATCTCCTCGTCGCGCGGCTCGCCCGTTGCCACGTAGAACCACGGCGGCGGCAGCGCGCGCACCAAAGCTTCGGCGTGGCGGCTCTTGCCCGAGCGCGCGCCGCCGAGCACGAGCGTGAGTTGCTGCGCTGCCCCCGCCGATCCGGCGCGCGTCATCCGCCGGGCAGCACCTGCTGGGCGATGAATGCGAGGCCGATGCCGGCGATCGCCGCCCCGGCCAGGCGCGGCGCCATGTCGGCGACGGCGGCGCCGCGGACGCGCACCGCATAGGCCACGCCCACGGCAAGGGCGCCCTGGATCACGATGAGCCCGAGCAGGTAGGCGGCGAGCGGCGTCGCCTCGGCGCCGAAGATCGATTCGCCGAACGCGTAGCCGTGCAACAGGCCCGCGAGCGCGAACAGGCCGGCCCAGGCGACCGGCGCCAGCGCGACCGCACGCGCCACCAACGCGCCGACGATTGCGACCGACAGGGCGACCAGCAGTTCCGCGCCCGGGACCGAGACCCCCTGCACGTGGATCGCCACGCCGAGCGCGGAGGCCGCGACGAAGACGGCCGG
>DASPZC010000318.1:0-8399 GCA_035636455.1 Xanthobacteraceae bacterium | reverse complement strand
TCGCCTGCCAAGCCGGGGGGACGAGGATGGTGGATTCGAGCGACTCGATCACCGCCGGGCCCGACACCGCCAAGCCGGCCGGCATGCGGGCGCGATCGTAGACGGCGGCGTCGACCGCACCACACGCGCGCAACCACACGCAGCGCTTCGACTTCAACGCGTCGGTGCCGGGCGGCGCCGCCTGGTCGCGGATCGCGAGCGGCGGAATCGCGCCGGCCGCGGTGACGCGGACGTTGACGAGCTGCACCGGCTCGCTGCGATTGTCGTGCCCATAGGTGCGGCGGTGACGGTCGTGAAAGACTTCGGCGATCTTCTCGAGCGCCGGTGGGTCGATCGTGCCGGGAACCGGCACCGTCAGCTCGTAGGCCTGCCGCGCATAGCGCGCATCGACCGCGCGCGCAAAGCTTCGCCGCTCGGGCGCGACGCCCGCCCGGTCGAGCATGGCGGCGCCCTCGCGCTCGAGCGCGGCGAACGCCACCTCGATGGCCGCCGGATCGGCGGTCGCGGTTGTGGCGTAGACTGTGCGCACATAGTCGCGCTTGAGGTCGGTGCCGACGAGGCCGAGCGCCGAGAACGCCCCGGGGATCGGCGGGCAGACGACCTCGGCGATGCCGAGCTCGCTCGCTAGCGCCGCGGCGTGCAGCGGCCCGGCGCCGCCGAAGGCCGCGAGCGCGAACTCGCGCGGGTCATGGCCGCGCTGCACCGACACGATCTTGAGCACCTCCGCCATGGCGTGGTTGACCACGTCGATGACGGCGGCGGCTGCCGTGCGCACGTCGACGCCGAGCGGCGCGGCGAGCCGCTCGCGCACGGCCGCTTCCGCCGCCGCGCGATCGATCGGCAGTTCGCCCGCCAGCAGCGACCGTTCGTCCAAATAGCCGAGCAGCAGGTTGCAGTCGGTCACCGTCGGTTCCGCGCCGCCGCGGCCGTAGCAGACCGGGCCGGGGTCGGCGCCCGCGCTCCTCGGGCCGACGCGCAGCGCGCCGGCGCGATCGACCCAGGCGATCGATCCGCCCCCGGCCGACACCTCGGCGAGATCGATCACCGGCACGCGGATCGGATGGCCGGTGCCGTTCATCCAGCGGGTGCGGCTCGAGCCGCCGCCGACCTCGTAGTCCGGCGTCGTCTCGTATTCGCCGGCGCGGATCAGGCTCGCCTTGGCGGTGGTGCCGCCCATGTCGAAGGAGATGAGGTCGCGGCGCCCGGTCTGCCGCGCCACCAGCGCGGCGGCGACCACGCCCGCGGCGGGGCCCGATTCCACCGCCATTGCCGGCATGGCGATCGCCTCGGCCGCCTCGAGCACGCCGCCGCTCGATCCCATCAGATAGAGCGGCGGCAGCCCCAGGCCGCGCGTGCTCTCGTCCAGTCGCTTGAGATAGGCGGCGAGCAGCGGCCCGACATAGGCGCACACCGCCGTCGTGCTGGCGCGCTCGAATTCCTTGATCTCCGGCAGCACCTCGCACGACAGATAGACCGGCACGCCGGGCAGTCCCGCGCGCAGGCGCGCGCCGAGCCGCCGCTCGTGTTCCGGGTTGAGGAAGCTGAACAGCAGCGACACTGCGACCGCGTCGACCCGCGCCGCCGCGAGCGCGGCGATCAGGTTGTCGATCTCCGCGTCGGCGAGCGGCATGACCACGGCCCCGTCGGCGCCGACGCGCTCGGTGATCTCGAACCGGCGCCGGCGCGGGATGAGCGTCGCGGGTCCGTCCTGGAACAGGTCGTAAAGCTCGGCGCGCGCCGAGCGTCGCAGCTCCAGCACGTCGCGGAAGCCGCGCGTGGTGACAAGCGCGGCGCGGGCGCCTTTCTCCTCGAGGAGGGCGTTGGTGACGACGGTGGTCGCGTGCGACAGCAGCTCCACGTCCGCCGCCGCCACCTTATAGCGGCGCATCGCCACCGTGAGCGCCGCGACCACCCCGTCGGCAAGATCGCGCGGCGTGGTCGGCACCTTGGCGACGCCGATGCGTCCGCCGGCGTCGACCAGCGCCACGTCGGTGAACGTCCCGCCGATATCGACCCCGATCCGCCACGCCATGCCGCGCCGCCCCTGCGAAGCGGGCATTGTAGACGAGGTGTCCGAGGTGGGTCAGCGCTTTGCTCCCTCTCCCCGCTTGCGGGGAGAGGGTCGGGGTGAGGGGGCCTCTGAGGAATTGCGTCGCCTCAATGCCCCCTCACCCGACGGCCTTCGGCCGTCGACCTCTCCCCGCACGCGGGGAGAGGTAAAGACGCGCGCCGCACAGTGCGCTCCGATGCAGCTACCGCCCCTCGAGCGGGCGCGAAAAAATTTCCCGGCCGGTGTGATCGAGAACCCGCACGGCCCGCGCGCCGATGAAGTCGACGCCGGTCAGAATGGCCCTGGCCTTCTTCTTCGCCGCCCCGGGGCCGGGCTCATGGTCGATGATCCGGGTGAGGATTTCCGGTTCGTCCTGCGGTCGCGGCGCGCCGACGACATCGATGAAAAAGATCATGGCTCGGACATTTGCGCGGTCGATTCGTCTGTCAATGCCGTGCCGTCGTCCTGGGTCCGCAAACGGTCAGGGGATGGTTCACGGGCGGTTTTCCTCGGGGAGAAAATTGTCATCGAACCGGATTCTCCGCCCGGCACCTCCGCCGACGGCACACGCTGAAGATATCGCAGTGCACCCAAAAATGACGCGGTGCGGCATCTTGCGCGTCGCTAAAGGTACTATGATATGGAACTTAACGAATATTCCCCCTTGCCGCCGCATTCCGGCCGGGAAACCGCACGCTTTGCCCAGCATTTCGCGCCCCTCTGTAAATCAATCACAGGGGATAGACATGAAGAAAAGCTCATATCTCAACTTTGCTGCAGCGGCTCTTCTTACGGTCGGCTTGGCCGGTGCCGCCAATGCCACAGGTCTTCATCAGGCCTTGTCCGGTATTGCTTCAGTATACTCGGGAGGCCGCACGGCCAACGGCGAGCACGCTCGCTCGGGCGGCCTGACCGCCGCCCATCGGTCTCTGCCGTTCGGTACCATGGTGCGGGTCACCAACCGCCACACCGGCCGCTCGGTGGTGGTGCGCATCAACGATCGCGGCCCGTTCGTGCGCGGCCGTGTCATCGACCTCACCCCGGCAGCCGCCCGCGCCATCGGCTTCAACGGGCTTGCGCCGGTGTCGCTCGCAGTGGTCAGGCACATCTGACCGCCGGACGGATCAATCGTCGCGGTTGACGCGACGCAAGGCGAGGGCGGACGGGCCGCCCTCGTCTTTCCTTACCGGTCGTTTGGGAGTTTCACCCTCACCGCGCTTGTGCGGCCGGGAGCGGGCCGGGATTGTCGGGCGCGGTCGTCGCCTTCTGGGCGCCGATATGGTCGGGCAACTGCGCCCCGGTAAAACCTTCCGTAAAGCTTTCCGCGACTTCCGGCAGCATGCTCGCGTTCCAGGCGAGCCATTCGCCGACGATGCGCTCGTACACGTCCTTGCGCCGCTCCTTCAGGTTCGCGCGCTCCATCGGATCCACGACCACGTCGAACAAGAACGTGTTGTCGAGAATCTTCAGGAACTTGAAATCGCCATCGCGGGCGGCGCGCTGCGCGTTCGCCTTGTAGCGCCAGAACAGTTTGCGCGGCACCGCCGCCCGTTGCCCGGCCAGCATCGGCAGGAGGTCGATCCCGTCCGATGGATAGTCGGGATCGGGCAGCGCGCCGGCGGCGGCGAGCAGGGTCGGCAGCCAATCCATGCTGATCGCGACCTGGTCCGTGGTGCGGCCGGCCGGCAGGCGCGCGGGCCAGGCGATGATCGCGGGAACGCGCAAGCCCCCTTCCAGCAATTCGGTCTTGCGGCCGGTGAACGGCCAGGTGTCGGCGAAGCGTTCGCCGCCGTTGTCGCTGGTGAAGATGACGATGGTGTTGTGCGCGATCCCGTTCGACTCGATCGCCTGGACCACCCGGCCGATCTGCACGTCCATTTCCTCGATCATGCGCTGATAGGTCTTTTGCGTGCCGCCGTCGTAATGGCGCAAATTCGTTCCGCGAATTCGCTCGGCCTCCGCTTCGTCGCCCGGCGCCTCCCAGGGCCAATGCGGCGCGCTGAAATGCAGGCTGACGAGGAACGGCCGTCCCGCCTTCGCATAAGCGTTGACCGCCTCGACGGCGCGATTGCCGAGCAGATGGGTGAGGTAGCCGACCTGCTTGACCGGCACGTCTTCGTCCCACAAATCGTCCTTCTGGTTGGTGCCGACGTGGGAGAAATAGTCCACCGCGCCGCCGCGGAAGCCGTAGAAATGGTCGTAG
Organism: Xanthobacteraceae bacterium; assembly: GCA_035636455.1. Classification (GTDB taxonomy): domain Bacteria; phylum Pseudomonadota; class Alphaproteobacteria; order Rhizobiales; family Xanthobacteraceae; genus AP-16. Next base: position 4,146 of record DASPZC010000318.1, on the reverse strand, counting down.
CCGCTCGTGAGCGGGCCGAATTTCGGCAGCACGCCGAGATGCCACTTGCCGACCAGGCTGGTGGAATAGCCGGCCTTCCTGAGCAGCGAGGGCAGGGTGGGGTGCTCGGGCGGCAAGCCGATGTCGGGGTCGCGCCCGCCGGCGAGCGGCTCCTCGAGCCCCACGCGCAGGCGATACTGGTAGCGCCCGGTGATCAGCGCCACGCGCGTGGCGGTGCACACGGCGGAGTTGGCGTAGGCCTGCAGGAAGCGCACCCCGTTGCGCGCGATGCGGTCGATATTGGGCGTGCTCAGGTCGGGCCGGCCGTAGCACGAGACGTCGGCATAGCCGAGATCGTCGGCGAGAATGAAGACGATGTTCGGCTTTGTCATGTCCTGCCCCCGCGCGCTCGCGCCGCCGGCCGCAAGCGCGACCGCGCCGGCCGTGCGTTGCAGCAGCGCCCGGCGCGTCAGGCTCGCTATTCCCGGCATCGGCATTTCCCCCAGGCCTAAAACCGCAACCGGATCGGCTCTTCGACACGCGCGCAGTCGCGCCGGCCGGACAGCACGCAATCCTGGTTCTTGCGCAGTTCCGCAATGGTGCTGGCGAGCCAGATGCCGGCGAGCGCCAGCACCAGCAAGGTGACGAAGCCCAGCACGTTCATCAGCATGCGGTGGCGATAATCATCATCGCCGCGCCCGCGCTCGTATTTTCCGATGTCCTCGATCGGCGGCCGGTCCGGCGCGCCGGTCTGCTCGGACGGAACGCGGCGATCCTCGCCCGCGCCGGGCCGCGGGCGATGTCGCCATAGCTGCACGACGCGCCCTTCCGCATCGCCCTCCGGCCGGTCGGAGATCGCGGGCCTGTTCGGCAGCTCGTGTCGCAGCGGGTCGCCCATCGGTGCGCAGCATATCACTGTCGGCGCACCCGTTCGACGGGGGCCCGCGGTGCGGCGCTTTGCTGCGGGGAGGCGGATGACCGCGGCTCGCGTGCGCGATGTGGACGGGACGCGCGAGGGCCGTATAGGCTCTGGGCCGCGACGGCGAGGGGTTGGATTGTTGCGCGGCGCGCAGGCGCTTGCGCATGGAGACAGACCGATGAAACTAACGGCAACGCTTCTCGCCGCTTCGCTCGTGCTGGCCGCGGGCGCGGCGCTTGCCCAGGACTACAAGGTGGGCGCGATCGAGATCGAGCACCCGTGGGCCCGCGCCACGCCCAAGGGCGCCTCGGTCGGCGGCGGCTACATGAAGATCACCAACAAGGGAAGCGATGCCGATCGGCTCGTGGGCGGCTCGGTCGCCTTCGCCAAGCGTATCGAGGTCCACTTGATGACCATGGAGCAGGGCGTAATGAAGATGCGCGAGGTCAAGGGCGGGCTCGAGATCAAGCCGGGCGAGACCTTCGAGTTCAAGCCCGGCGGCTACCACCTGATGTTCGTCGAGCTCAAGCAACCGCTGACCCAGGGCGAGCGCGTCAAGGTCACGCTCAATTTCGCGAAGGCCGGCCCGGTCGAGGTCGACTACACGGTCGAAGCGCTGGGCGCCGGCACGTCCGCCCGCGGCCCCGCCGACGCTCACGGCAAGATGAAGATGGGCCATTGATATCGGCGCACGCGCTCCTGTCGTGCGAGAACGAAAAACCATGCGGCGGGATGCTCGTCACGCTCGGGTGCGCTGGCTCTATGTCGCGACCGTGTTCCTGAGCGCCGGGCTGCTGTTCGCGGTGCAGCCCATGTTCACCAAGATGGTGCTGCCGCGGCTCGGCGGCGCGCCGGCCGTCTGGTCGGTCGCCATGGTGTTCTTCCAGACGGCGCTGCTCGGCGGCTATGCCTACGCGCACGCCCTGGTGCGGCTGATCCGCCCGCCGGTCGCGGTCGGCATCCACCTCGCGCTGATGATCGCCGCCGCCTTCACCCTGCCGCTTGCCATCGCGCGCGGATGGAGCGGGGCGCCGCAATGGGGCGAGGCCGTTTGGCTGCTCGGCCTGTTCGCGGCCTCGATCGGCCTGCCGTTCTTCGCGCTCTCCGCCAACGGGCCGCTGCTGCAGGCGTGGTTCGCGCGTACCGATCATCCGCACGCCGCGAACCCGTATTTTCTCTACGCGGCGAGCAACGTCGGCAGCTTCCTCGCGCTGATCGCCTATCCGTTCGCGGTCGAGCCGCTTACGCGCCTGGGCGACCAGACCCGGGCGTGGTCGGTCTTCTTCTGCATTCTCATCGCCCTCATCGCCGTCTGCGGCGCCGTCATGCTGCGGGCGCCTGGCCGACGTCAGGCCGCCGACGCGGCGCCGCCCGCGACCGCGCCGCCGACCTTGCGCGACGCGCTGATTTGGATGGGACTTGCCGCCGTGCCGGCCGGCCTGCTCGTCGCCGTGACCGCCCACATCTCGACCGACATCGGGGCGGTGCCGCTGCTGTGGGTCGTGCCGCTCGCCCTTTATCTCCTGACCTTCGTCATCGTCTTCCAGGCGCGCCCGGTCGTGCCGCACCAGCTCGCGCTCGCCCTGCAGCCGTTCTTCATCGTCGCGCTCGCCGCGGTGCTGATCTTCCAGTTCACGCAGTACATCCTGCTGATGATCGCGCTCAACCTGGCGGCGTTTTTCGTCACCGCCCTGGTGTGCCACGGCGAGCTTGCCGCGCGCCGGCCGCCGGCCGAGCATCTGACCGCGTTCTTTCTGTGGATGTCGGCGGGCGGCATGATCGGCGGATTGTGCGCCGCGCTGCTCGCGCCGCTGCTGTTCTCGTGGATCGCCGAATACCCGCTGCTGATCGTGCTGGCGGTCCTGTGCCGGCCGGGGCTGAGCGTGCCGCTCGGCCGGCGCGAGCAGGTCGTCCTCGCCTGCGCGGTCGCGCTCGCGCTCTATCTCGCCGCGCCGGCGATCTGGTTCGACTTCCACGTCGACGAGCGCACGTTCCAGATCGTCATCGGCGGCCTGCTGCTGCTGGCGCTTGCCGTCGAGCTGTTCTCCTGGAACGCGCCCATCGCCTTCGCCGGGCTGATCGCCATCAGCTTCATGTTGTTTCGGCTCTACGAGCCCGATGCCGGCCGGCGCGAAACGGTGCGCAGCTTCTTCGGCGTGCTGAAGATCATGGAGGCCGCCGGCGGCGATTTCCGCGTCCTGCTGCACGGCACCACCATCCACGGCGCCGAGCGCACCGCCGACATCGAAAACGATTCCCCGGAGCGCAAGCCCGAGCCGCTGACCTATTATCACGCCAACTCGGCGCTGGTGCGCGCGCTCGATGCCGCCCGCTCGCGCAAGGGCGAGCCCATGCGGGTCGCCGTCGTCGGGCTCGGCACCGGCAGTCTCGCCTGCTACGCGGAGCCGAACGACGCGTGGAGCTTCTACGAGATCGATCCGGCGGTGGTGCAGATCTCGCGCGAGGAGAACCGCTTCACCTTCGTGTCACGCTGCACGCCGGAGGCGCCGATCATCCTCGGCGACGCGCGGCTCAAGCTCGCCGAGGCGCCCGACGGCGCCTACGACTTCATTGCCGTCGATGCGTTCTCCTCCGACACCATCCCGGTCCACCTGCTCACCCGCGAGGCGATGCAGGTCTATCTGGCAAAACTCGCGCCGCACGGCATGGTGGCGATGCACGTGTCGAACCGCCATCTGGAACTTGTGTCGGTGGTCGCCGGCATCGCCGCGGCGAACGGGCTGCGCGCCCGCACCAACCCGGGCACCAGCAACGACGAGCATGAGAACGAGGCCGACTACAAGTTCACCTCGACCGTCGTGATCGTGGCGCGCGCCGATGCGGATTTCGGCGTGCTCGGCGAGCCCGATGAGTGGGGCTGGCCGATCGAGCAGGCGCCGCCCGGCCAGGGCGTGTGGACCGACGATTATTCCAACCTGCTGGGCGCGATCATCCGGCACCTGCGCCAGTGATGCCTGTCGAGTCTCACTGAGTGCGGCTGGCCAACAGCTCGAGCCGCCGCGGCGCCTCGGCCGATCCGAACTCGCGCGCCTTCTCGTACCACAGGCGCGCGGTGGCGACGTCCGGGCTGATGCCGTAGATGCCGATCTTTTCCAGCACGATCGGATCGTAGGTGGCGGCGAGCGCGAGCGCCGCGCGCGCATTGCGCGCCTCCGCGGCGCGCCGCAGCATGAGGCGCGCGGCGGCGATGTCGCCGGCCGAAGCGAGCTGCTCGCCGCGCTTGATCA
>DASPZC010000317.1:0-12546 GCA_035636455.1 Xanthobacteraceae bacterium | reverse complement strand
GCGACCGAGATCAAGCAGGACAAGCGCCGGCAATCGCTGATCGATTTCGCCGACCAGGCGCTGATGTCGAAACGGCTGGTGCTGCTCGATGACCGCGTGCCGCTCGACTGCCCGATCGACCGCCTCTGCCTCGACGGCGCCTCGTGCCTGGAAGGCGTCGATCCCACGCGGCTGATCGCCTTCTCGAAGGCGATGGAGTTTCATGACTTGACGCGGCGCGCGTCGGCGTTCGTCAAGATCGACCCGGACAGCGTCGCCCCCGACCCGCGGCTCGCCGCAAAGGGGATCGCGGCGCCGGCCGAGGACATGCTCGAGCCCGAGGCCGAGGTCCGGCGCACGCAGGGCGACCTGTTCCCGGCGCCACGGCCCGAGCGGCCACCAGATCCGAGCGAGGCGGACCTCACGCCGGACATGCTGGTCGCGGCGCGGCGCGCCGAGGCCGCGAACGCCGAATTCGCGCATTCGCGCTATCAGACCATCAATCTGATCGCGTCGCTCGATTCCTGGATCGCGGAGGCGACGCGCGAGGGCACGGTCGCGGTCGACCTGCGCATGACCTCGCCCGACCCGATGCAGGCGGAGATATCCGGCTTTGCCTTCGCGCTGCGGCCGAACGAGGCGTCGTACCTGCCGCTCGGCCATCGCAGCTCCGATGACCTCCTCGCCGGCGGGGGACTCAGCCCCGGGCAGATCCCGGCAGCGGAAGCGCTCGCTCGGCTCAAGCCGCTGCTGGAAAACCCCGGCATCCTCAAGGTCGGGCATGATCTGAAGTCCGCCGCGATCGTCCTGGCGCGGCACGGCATTACGCTTGCCCCCTTCGACGACGTGATGCTGATGTCCTACGTGCTCGACGCGGGGCTCGGCGGCCACGGCATCGACGAGTTGGCCACGCGCCACCTCGACCACTCGCCGATCGCGTTCCAGGACATCGCCGGCAAAGGCCGCGACAAGGTGCCGTTCGAACGGGTCGAAATCGCGCGCGCCGCGACCTATTGCAGCGAAAGCGCCGACCTCATCCTGCGGCTGTGGCGGCTGTTCCAGGCGCGGCTCGTGGCCGAGCGCATGGGCACCGTCTACGCCACGCTGGAACGGCCGCTGCTGCCGGTGCTCGCGCGCATGGAGCGGCACGGCATCGCCATCGAGCGCGCGATGCTGTCGCGCTTCTCCGGCGACTTCGCGCAGACCATGGCGCGTCTCGAGGACGAGATCGCGGAGCTTGCCGGCGAGCGGTTCAACCTCGGCAGCCCGAAGCAGCTCGGCGATATTTTGTTCGGCAAGATGGGCCTGGAGGGCGCGAGCAAGACGCCGACCGGCGCCTGGTCGACGCGGGCGAACGTGCTCGAGGAACTCGCCGAGCAGGGCGTCGAGCTGGCGCAGAAAATTCTCGACTGGCGCCAGGTCTCGAAGCTCAAGTCGACCTACACCGACGCGCTGCCCGGCTACGTCAACGCCGAGACCGGCCGCGTGCACACGTCCTATGCGCTCGCCGCGACCACGACCGGCCGCCTCTCCTCCTCCGAGCCGAATTTGCAGAACATCCCGATCAGGACCGAGGAGGGGCGCAAGATCCGCCGCGCCTTCGTGGCGCCAAAGGGATTCAAGCTGGTCTCGGCGGACTATTCGCAGATCGAGCTGCGCCTGCTCGCCGAGATCGCCGACGTGCCGGCGCTGCGCCGCGCGTTCCAGGACGAGGTCGACATCCACGCCATGACGGCGTCCGAGATGTTCGGCGTGCCGATCAAGAACATGACGCCCGATGTGCGCCGGCGCGCCAAGGCGATCAATTTCGGCATCATCTACGGCATCTCGGCGTTCGGGCTCGCCAATCAGCTCGGCATCGGACGCGAGGAGGCGGGGGCGTACATCAGGAAATACTTCGAGCGCTTCCCGGGCATCCGCGACTACATGGAGGAGACCAAGGCAGCCTGCCGGGCGGCCGGCTACGTGACGACCCTGTTCGGCCGCAAGATGCATTACCCGGACATCAAGGCGAAGAACCCGTCGCTGCGCGCCTTCAACGAGCGCGCCGCCATCAACGCGCGCCTGCAGGGCACGGCCGCCGACATCATCCGCCGCGCCATGATCCGCGTCGACCCGGCGCTCAGGAAGGCAAAACTGTCGGCCAAGATGCTGCTGCAGGTGCACGACGAGCTGGTGTTCGAGGTGCCGGACGCCGAGGTCGACAAGACCCTGCCGGTGGTCGCCAAGGTGATGGCGGATGCGCCCATGCCGGCGGTGAGCCTCACCGTGCCGCTGCACGTCGACGCGCACGCGGCCGGCAATTGGGACGAGGCGCATTGACATCCTCCCAACGCAGACGAGGCGAGCGGCCGGGCCTGTTCTCGTCGCCGCAGTTCTGGCCGTTGCGCCCGAGGCGGCCCATGCCGCCACGGCTCTCGACGGCGCCGCCCTGTCCTGGCCGTGGGCGCTGCCGTTCGCCGGCATTCTGCTCACGATCGCGCTCGGCCCGCTGGCGTTTCCCCACGTGTGGGAACGCCACTACGGCAAGATCGCCGCCGGCTGGTCGGCTGCGACCCTTGTGCCCATTGCGCTCCTCGTCACTCCGGCCGCAGCGCTTGATGCGTTCCTGCACGCGATGCTCACGGAATACCTGAGCTTCATCGTGCTGCTGTTCTCGCTCTACACAGTCGCGGGCGGCATTTTGGTTACCGGCAATCTGCGCGGCACGCCCGCCACCAACGCGGGCCTGCTGTTCGTCGGCACGGTGCTGGCGAGCCTGGTCGGCACCACCGGGGCGGCCATGATCCTGATCCGGCCGCTGATCCGGGCGAACGAGCACCGGCGCCACAATGCGCACGTCCTCGTCTTCTTCATCTTCCTCGTCGCCAATATCGGCGGCGCACTGACACCGCTGGGCGACCCGCCGCTGTTCGTCGGCTTCCTGCGCGGCGTCGAGTTCTTCTGGACGACCCGGCATCTGCTGCTCGCGACCTGCCTTGTCGCCGGGCTCGTGCTCGCGGCATTCGTCGCGCTCGACGTCTGGTTCTTTCGCCGGGAAGGTCCGCGCCGCCGCCCGGCTCACGCCGCCGCGGTACGCATTCGCGGCTGGGTCAACGTGCCGCTGATCGCCGGGATCATCGCGGCCATCCTGGCGTCCGCCGCGTACGCGCCCGGCATTGTCGTCCGCATCCGGGACACCGAGCTGCCGGTGCAGAACCTGCTGCGCGATGCGGTTCTGGTCTTGATCGCCCTCGCGTCGGTCTGGCTCACGCCGGTAGAGCACCGCAAGGCCAACGGATTTTCCTGGGAACCGATCCTCGAGGTCGCCAAGCTGTTCGCCGGCATATTCGTGTGCATCATTCCGGTGCTGGCGATGCTCCGCGCCGGCCGGCACGGAAGCTTCGCCTGGCTGCTCGAGCTCGTCACCGAACCGGGCGGCGCCCCGCACGAGGCCGCGTATTTCTGGCTGACCGGCATCCTCTCCGCGCTCCTCGACAATGCCCCGACCTACCTCGTCTTCTTCGAACTGGCGGGCGGCGACGCGCAAATCCTCATGGGCCCGCTCGCGAAGACGCTCGCTGCAATCTCCATGGGGGCGGTGTTCATGGGCGCCCTGACCTATATCGGCAACGCGCCCAACTTCATGATCTACGCCATTGCGGTCGAGCGGGGCGTCGCCATGCCGAGCTTCTTCGCCTTCATGGCCTGGTCGGGGGCGGTCCTGCTGCCCGTGTTTGCGCTGGTCGGCTGGCTGTTCTTCTGGTGAGGCGCCCGCGGCGGCATTCCGTGTGGCCAGCCGGCCCATGCCCTTGGCCCGTTTACGCTGTCCGCATTTGGGTGCGCGGCGAGCTTGAACCTCTTCGGGGCCTGGTGCGACTAACGAAGGGGTGCGGGAGGGCCTTGGGCTGCCCGCTCCAGGGGCTGGAATACGGGGACGGGACAGTGTTCATCCACCATCGCAGGGATGTCCGCGGCCTTTGCCTGCGGACCTTGTTCGTGGCGGCGCTCGCCGCCGCGGCATTGCCGCTCCATCCGGGCGCCGCGTCAGCGCAGAGCCTGTTCGAGAACCTGTTCGGCGGCTTCCGCCGCCCGGCGGCGGCCCAACCGGTGCCGCAGGCGGCCGCCTATGCGGCCCCCTCCGCGGCCACGGCCGCACCCTCCGAGCCGTCGGCCGGCACCGGCCGCTCGGTCACCTACTGCGTACGGCTGTGCGACGGCCGCTATTTCCCCATGCAACGCCACAGCGCGGCCAGCCCGGCACAGCTATGCAGCGCGCTCTGCCCGGCGACCCGGACGAAAATCTTCTCCGGCGGAGACGACATCGCCCGCAGTGTCGGAGCCGGCGGCGAGCGCTACACCGACCTCGCCAATGCGTTCGCCTACCGCAAGAGGGTCGTCCCCGAGTGCAGCTGCAACGGCAAGGACGCGTTCGGCCTCGCCCGCGTGGACCTCGCCAGCGATCCGACCCTGCAGCCGGGCGACATGGTGGCGACCGGACGTGGCGTCGTGGCCTACACGGGCGTGCGGCCGCGGCGCGCCACGGCCCAGGCCGGCGAGTTCACCCCGGCGCTGCCGCGCGACCGCATCGTCACCGGCTCGGTGAACTGAGCGGCCTTTCCTGATTTTTTGGATACCGCGGTCCGGCCGCCGGGCCGCGACAGCGCTATGCCTTCAAATGCGGCATCACCTCGGACGCGAACATCTCCATGTTGCGGCGGGTGAGCTCGTTGCTGAGCACGCCGAACTGCAGCAGTGAGACCAGGATGTTGAACCCGGTGAGATCGCGCATGCGCTCGATCTTCTCGCGCACGGTGCGGGGCGAACCGACCACGACGGTGCCGCTCTCCGCCAGATCGTCAATGGTCAGCTTGCCGGCGCGCGAGCCCAGCGCCTTGCGCACCCGCATGGTGTTCTTCATGGACGACAGCGACGTGTAGCCGGGCGGCAGCAGCATTTCCCACGGGTTCGCCAGGTAGTCGTTGAACAGCGACTCGATGCCGGCCTTGGCCTCGACCCGTGCCCGCTCGTCGGTGTCCGCCACGTAGATGGGCGCGGCCCAGCCGAGCTGATCGCCGGATGCCTCGTAGCCGAACTGCTTCGCCGCGTCGCGATAGAGATTGAGATAGCGCGCCACCAACTCGTGCGCGCTGAACGTGACCAGGAACGGATATTTGCGTTCCGACGACGCAGCCCAGCGGATCGTCTCGGAGGATCCCATCGAGGGAATCCAGATCGGCGGGTGCGGCGTCTGGTAGGGCCGCGGCCAGAGATTGACGTAGCGGAAATTGAAGTGCTCGCCCTCGAACTCGAACGGGCCGGGCCTGGTCCACGCGCCGACGATCAGGTCATGGGCTTCCTGGAACCGCTCGAGCGAGAAGGACGGGTTGAGGCCGGTCGCGTGATACTCGGTGCCGATGCCGCGCACGAAGCCCGCGATGATGCGCCCCTTGGACAGGTTGTCCAGCATGGCGAACTCTTCGGCGATCCAGATCGGGTTGCTCGTCAGCGGCAGCGCGCGGCCGAGGATCGCGACCTTCACCTTCTTGGTGCGCTGGATGAGCGCGCTCGCGATCAGATTGGGCGCCGGCATCATGCCGTAGGCGGTCTGATGGTGCTCGTTCACCCCGACGGCGTCGAACCCGAGCGTCTCCGCATAGGTCAGCTGGTCGAGATAGGATTCGTATTCCTCGGCGCCCTTCACCGGATCGTACAGGCTGTTCGGCAGCACCACCCAGGCGGAGCGATGCTGCTTGCGCGCCGCCATGTCGAGCGGGCGATAGGGCATCAGGTGGAAGCAGACGAATTTCATGCCCGCCTCCCGTCGAGGAAAGCGAGGATTTTCTCGGCCGTCACGTCGGCCTTCTCCACATGCGGGAGGTGGCCGCACGCAACGATCGTCTCGACGCGCACGTCGGGAACGCGCTCGCGCCACGGCTCGGCGTAGGCACTGGGCAGGAACTTGTCGTTCTCGCCCCACAGCACGAGGGTCGGCACCGTGATGCGATGCAGCCAACGCTCGAGCGCGGGATCGAACCAGCGCGGCTGCCAGCCGAGCCGCGCGGCCATGAACCGGTTGGTCAACAGCCGGTCCGCCTCCTCGTCGGTGGGCGTGATCGCCAGCATCCGGTCGGCGAACGCCTGATCGTGGAAGAGATTCCGCGCGGCCTCCTCGGGCGACCAGATGAAATTGTCGCCGATCGGCACGCCCTTCACCCGCACGCCGGCGGGCGAGATGAGGCAGAGGCTTTGCAGGCGCGCGCAGTTGCGGACGGCGACCTCGGCGGCGATCCAGCCGCCGAGCGAATTGCCCACCAGGTGAACGCGCTCCGCTCCGAGGCCGTCGAGGAAATCGAGGTAGTACATCGCCATGTCGGCGATGTCGCGGATCGCGGCCGCTTTCTCGAGCGTGCCGAAGCCCGGATGCTCGGGAACGAGAACCTCATGGTGCGCCGCCAGCTTATCGAAGAAGGGAATCCAGCCCGGCCAGCCGCCCGCCCCGTGCAGGAACAGGAGCGGCTCGCCTTCGCCCGCCCGCAGCATGCGCACGGAGATCTCTCCGACCTGATGTTGCTGCTCGCGCGGAGCCATCGCGGTCACGCCGTCCTCGCCTTGCTCTTCGCGAGCGAGCTTGCCACGCTGGTTGACGCTGACGCAACGATTGCCCGACCGTGATCGTCGGTGTTATTGTGCAAGTTGCGCGACCACGTCGTCCGCAATCGACAGCGCACTGGTGAGGCCGGGCGATTCGATTCCAAACAAATGGACGAGGCCGGGCAGCCCGTGACCGGCCGGGCCGTCGATGACGAAGTCGGCGGCGGGCTCGCCGGGCCCGGTGAGTTTTGGGCGAATGCCGCAATAATCCGGCACCAGCTTGCCGTCCTCGAGCGCGGGCCAATAGGTGCGGATGCGCGCGTAGAACAGCTCGGCCCGGCGCGGATCGACCCCGTAGACCTCGCGGTCGATCCACTCGACGTCCGGGCCGAAGCGCATGCGGCCGGCGAGATCGAGGGTGACGTGGATGCCGAGGCCGCCGTCGACCGGCGCCGGATAGATCAGCCGCGCGAAGGCCGGCCGGCCCGCGTAGCCGAAATAGTTGCCCTTGGCGAGCACGAGCCGCGGCACGCGCTCGGACGGGTAGCCCTCGGTCGTCGCGCACGCCAGCGCCTGCGCGCCGATGCCGGCGCAATTCACCACCGCGTCGACCTCGAGCACACCGGTCTCCTTGCCGGCGAAGCGCACGCTCCAGCCCCGCGCGGTTGGCGCGAGACGCTCGATGCGCGTGTCGAACGCGATCATGCCGCCGCGGTCCTCGAACTCGCCTTCGAGCGCCAGCATGAAGCCATGGCTGTCGATGATGCCGGTCTCCGGCGAATGGACCGCGGCGATGCAGGCGAGCGCCGGTTCGAGATCGCGCGCGGCGTTGCCGCCGATCAGCTCGAGCCCCTCGACGCCGTTGAGCAGCCCCTGCTTCCGGATGGCGGCGATCTTCTCCGCTTCCGCGTCATTGGTCGCCACGATGAGCTTGCCGCATTTCCGGTGCGCGACGCCGTGCGATTGACAGAACGGATAGAGCATCCGCCGGCCGCGCGTGCAGTGGAGCGCGCGCAGCGAGCCGGTCGGGTAGTACATGCCGCCGTGGATCACCTCGCTGTTGCGCGAGGACACGCCGTTGCCGATGCCGGAGGTCGCCTCGGCGACGATGACGTCATGGCCGGCGAGCGCGGCGGCGCGCGCAATCGCCAGCCCGACCACGCCCGCTCCGATCACCAGGATTTGCATTGGTCGATCGTCTCAGTCCGCATCGTCCAGCGCGGCTTGACCGCGCAACCGCGTCATTAGCGGAGGCAAAGACGTGGATGGCCGGGACACCCCCGGGACGAAGTGCCCGGGGGCGGCCATGACGACGCAATGATACATAAATCGGGAAAGCAGTTCACTCCGCGGCGATGCGCACCTCGGGGGCGGCGGCGCGCACGTCGGCGTCGACGTGGGTCTCGAACCGCACGAAATTGTCGTGGAACATGCGCACCAGCTTGCGGGCGGTCTGGTCGAACTCCGCCTTGTCCTTCCAGGTCTTGAACGGATAGAGCAGGTGCGGCTCGACGCCCGGCACCGAAGTCGGCACCGCAAAGCCGAAATAGGGATCGGTGCGGAACGAGGCGTTCTTGAGCGAGCCGTCGAGCACCGCACCGAGCAGCGTGCGGGTCACCTTGATCGGCATGCGCCGGCCGACGCCGAACTTGCCGCCGGTCCAGCCGGTGTTGACGAGCCAGCAATCAACCCCGTGCGCGGCGATCAGCTCGCGCAACAGGCTGCCGTATTCGGACGGGTGGCGCGGCAGGAACGGCGCGCCGAAGCAGGTGGAGAACGTCGCCTGCGGATCGGTCACGCCCTTCTCGGTGCCGGCGACCTTGGCGGTATAGCCGGAGATGAAGTGATACATCGCCTCCGCCGAGCTGAGCTTGGCGATCGGCGGCATCACCCCGAAGGCGTCCGCCGTGAGCATGATGATGTTCGTGGGATGGCCCGCGCGGCCGGTCTTCGACGCGTTGGGGATGAAATGCAGCGGATAGGCGCAGCGCGTGTTCTCGGTCTTGGAGTCGTCGTCGAAATCGGGAACGCGAGTCTCCGGATCGAGGATGACGTTCTCGAGCACGGTGCCGAAGCGGTGCGTGGTGGCGTAGATTTCCGGCTCCGCCTCGGCGGACAGCTTGATGGTCTTGGCGTAGCAGCCGCCTTCGAAATTGAAGACGCCCTGCGGCGCCCAGCCGTGCTCGTCGTCGCCGATCAGCGTGCGCGTGGGATCGGCCGAAAGCGTGGTCTTGCCGGTGCCGGAGAGGCCGAAGAACAGCGCCACGTCGCCCGCCGGTCCGACATTCGCCGAGCAATGCATCGGCATCACGCTCTCGTTGGGCAGGAAATAGTTGAGCGCGGTGAACACCGACTTCTTCATCTCGCCGGCGTAGTTCGTCCCGCCGATCAACACGATCTTGCGGGCGAAATCGATGCCGATGATGGTCTCGGTGCGCGCGCCGTGGCGCGCTTTGTCGGCCTTGAACGAGGGCAGGTCGACGATGGTGAGCTGCGGCAGGAAGTTCCTCAGCTCGCCGCGCTCCGGACGGATCAGGAGATCGCGGATGAAGAGCGAGTGCCAGGCAAGCTCGGTATAGACCCGGGTCTTGATGCGATAGGCCGGATCGGCGCCGCCATAGAGATCCTGGACGAACAGCTGCTTGCCCTTGACGTGGGCGATGAAGTCGTCGTGCAGGCACTGGAACTGCTCGGGCGTGATGGCGCCGTTGTTGTCCCACCACACGGTGCGCTCGGTGAACGCATCGCGGACGGTGAACTTGTCCTTGGGCGAGCGCCCGGTGTGGACGCCGGTGTCGGCGCACAACGCGCCCCCATAGGCAAGCTCGGCTTCGCCGGCCGCGATCGCGAATTCGTACAGCTGGGGCTCGGCGAGATTCCAGTGAACCGCCGCGAGGCCGCTGAAGCCGAACTTGTCGGCCCCGAACGTGCCGTTTCGTACACCTGTTTCCTTCACGCTAGCCTCCGCATTGACGTCCGGCCCCGACCGGCATTCCAGCCCCGACCGGCATTCCAAAGGTGCGCCGCCTCGCGCGGCATGGCCGGTTCAGGTCCGGCCCGGTCCCCTTCCCCGCGCGGCCCCTCGATGGAACGAATGCGTGGCCAACGGGCCCTCGCCGACCGTTGGTCTTGTCATCGGCAGCCGGACACCGCAGCGCGCGACCATAATCGCGATCCCGCCCCCTGCCAAGCCGATTCGCCGCGCGAAGTTCCACCCGCTCTTGCAGTGCGGCATGCGACCGGTGACATGCAACGAAACATCGGCGGAACATGCGAACAGCGTTAACGCCGGAGCGACGTCAGCCGCGCGAGCGCGCCTCGTCGGCAAGCGCCTTGAGCACCTGGCGCAGCGCGCCGGGACTGGCGACCCGTTGCGGAAAATTCAGGCGCAGCGCCTTGCGGTCGAGCTGCAGTTCGAGCCCCTCGGGATCGCAGCCGACGCAGCGCCACTCCCCCTCGCCGGCGCCGAGCAGCCGGGTCGCGTAAAGCCGCGTCGCGTCCGCGTGGTCCTCGTTCATGTGCGCGACGATCTCATGCTCGGCGCTCACAAGCGCATCGGCGCCGCCCAGATCGGTCAGCACGTCCGCCGGCTTGAGATCGACGATGCGGCCGAAACCGGCGACCAGATGCGCGCCCTTCAGCGCGACGCGATAGAAGGCGAAGTCGGCGAAACCGGCGAACATCTTCGCCTCGGGCTGGCGGTCGAGATAGCGGCGGCGCGCCTGGGGATCGTCGGTCGCCTGCGCCGTGCCCATCAGCATCACGCGGGCGCCCTCGAGCGGATCGCCCTCGCGGCGCTCGTCGAGCATGAGCGAGACGCGCGGATCGGCCAGAATGTTCTTCGTGTGCACGGCGAGGCGCGAGATGAGCAGGAGCGGCGAGCCGTCGGCGGCGGTGGCGACATTGACGAGCGAGCAATAGGGATCGCCGGACCCGGGCATCAACGTCGCGAGCGCTCCGGAGCGGGCCTCGCGCAGGAGCTTGCGGGCGGCCCGCCTGGGGTCGAAATCGGGCGACGGCTGCATCGTCCGGGTCCTGTCGCGCAAGGACGTTGAAATCGGCGCTTTATGGCGTAAGAAGGCTCGACTTGCTAGACTATTGGGGACGGCCGGGCCGGCGAATCATAGATTTTCCAGTGGCTTCGTCACATTTCGGCCCAGCTTTGCGGGCTTCAAGGCCGTAAGATTCGGCCGCCCTTGGGCCCATAGGGGAAGGTAGGTCCATGCCGACCATCGCGCTTGTAGACGACGACCGCAATATCCTCACGTCGGTTTCGATCGCGCTCGAAGCCGAGGGATATCGCATCATGACATACACGGATGGGGCTTCCGCGCTCGACGGGTTCAAGACGAGCCCGCCGGACCTCGCTATTCTCGACATCAAGATGCCGCGCATGGACGGGATGGAGCTGCTGCGGCGCCTGCGCCAGAAGTCCGACATGCCGGTGATCTTCCTCACCTCGAAGGACGAGGAGATCGACGAGTTGTTCGGCCTCAAGATGGGGGCGGACGACTTCATCCGCAAACCGTTCTCGCAGCGGCTCCTGGTCGAGCGCGTCAAGGCGGTGATGCGGCGCTCGACCTCGAAGGAGCCCGGCAGCACCAAGGAAGCCGACGCCAAGGTGCTCGAGCGCGGACTGCTGCGCATGGACCCGGAACGGCACATCTGCACCTGGAAGACGGAGGCCGTCACCCTGACGGTCACCGAGTTCCTGATCCTGCAGGCGCTGGCGAGCCGGCCGGGTGTGGTCAAGAGCCGCAATGCGCTGATGGACGCGGCCTATGACGACCAAGTTTATGTCGACGACCGCACGATCGACAGCCACATCAAGCGGCTGCGCAAGAAGTTCAAGGCGGTCGACGACGCTTTCGACATGATCGAGACGCTTTACGGCGTGGGTTACCGTTTCAAGGAGGCCTGATCGAGGGGGTCTGACGTGACTCCCTGGCTTGCGTTATGCTAGCGAGGCGCATTGCGGATTGGCGCACGCTGCCAGATCACGGGCGGACGCGACCAGGTGCTCGATCGAACTGTGGACATCAATGCGGCTGTCGTCGAGGCCGAGCGCCCCGGCGAGGAAGCTGCGCGCGTCGAGCGCCTGCCCGCCCGCTCGCTGGTGCGGCGCGCGTGGCAATTCTTTCTCACCCAGAGCTTTTCCAGCCTCACCCGGCGCATCGTCTTTCTCAACGTCGCCGGACTGTTCGCCCTCGTCATCGGGATTCTTTACCTCTCGCAGTTCCGCGCCGGCCTGATCGACGCGCGCGTGCAAAGCCTGCAGGTGCAGGGCGAGATCATCGCCGGCGCCATCGCGGCCTCGGCGACGGTCGAGACCAACACGATCACGATCTCGCCCGAACGGCTGATGGAGCTGCACACGGGCGAGAGCTACGGGCCGGCCGACGACGGGCTCTCGGCCATCGAATTCTCGATCAATCCCGAGCGGGTGGCGCCGGTGCTGCGCCGGCTGGTGTCGCCGACCAAGACGCGCGCGCGCATCTACGACCGCGAAGGCGTGCTGCTGCTCGACAGCCGCGATCTCGACCGGCGCGGCGACGTGGTGCGCTTCGACCTGCCGCCGGTCAATGCCGAGCGGCCGGGATTTTTCGAGCGTGCCTGGATCGCGATCCGGACCTGGCTCGGACGCGGCGATCTGCCGCTCTACCGGGAGCTCGGGCCGGAGAACGGCACCGGCTATCCGGAGGTCGCCCAATCGCTCGCCGGACAGAACGCCAGCATGGTGCGCATCAACGACCGCGGCGAGGTGATCGTCTCGGTCGCGGTGCCGGTGCAGCGCTTCCGCGCCGTGCGCGGCGCGCTGCTGCTCTCGACCCAGGGCGGCGACATCGACCAAGTGGTGGAGGCCGAGCGGCTGGCGGTCTTCAAGGTGTTCCTCGTCGCCGCCGGCGTGATGGTGGTGCTCTCGGTGCTGCTGGCCGGCACCATCGCGGGCCCGGTGCGGCGGCTCGCCACCGGCGCCGAGAGCGTGCGGCGGCG
>DASPZC010000316.1:0-9243 GCA_035636455.1 Xanthobacteraceae bacterium | reverse complement strand
GCCCGTGCGGCCCCGGGCGCGGGTTGCGCCGGCGCGGCGGCGCCCGCTTGCGGAAACCGCGCCCGCACGTCGCGCAGAAAACTCTCAAGCGTATCAACGGCGGAGACTTTCCGGGCGATCTCGGCGAACTCGGCGCTGTCGACGGCGGCCCGGCTGGTCGCCACCTCGAAGGCGCGCCGGTCCGGGCCCTCCCCCATCTTGGCGGCGTATTTCTGGCGGAAGCGGTCGAGCCCGAGCGCATCCTCGCCGAGCGAATAGGCGAGCCCCGCGCGCAGAATGTCGGCGCGTTCCGCCTCGCCGAGCGGAGCGAAATCGCGCCAGCGCTCGCCGTAGAGCTTCTCGATGCGCTCGCCCGCCTCGCGCCAGCGCCGGGCGGCCCACAGCACGTCGGCCCGCAGCCGCTCGACCTCCCTGCCCTCCATATTGGAGATCAGTTCGAGCGCGAGGTCGTGCCGTCCGGTATCGGAGAGCGCCCGCGCCTCGAGCAGCAGGCGCTGGCCGCGCACCTCGTTGGGAAGATCGGCGGTTCGCGTCGCGCGCAAGGCCTGGATGGCGCGCTCGGGCTTGCGGCCCGTCAGATAGATCACCGCGAGCCGCACCGCGATCTGCGCGCGCGCGGCGCCCTGCAGGCGGTGGTCGACCTGGTGCTGCAGCAGCGCGGCGGCCTGGTCGAGCAGATCGACGGAGACCAGCCGATCGGCGAGGCGGCGGATCATCTCGTCGCCGCGCCGGCCGACCGGGGTCAGCTCGCGAAAATCGTAGAACAGGCTGAGCGCCTCGACCGGCGCCATCGCATCGCCCTCGCCGTCGAGGAACAGCGCATCGAAGGCGGCCGCGGCGTCCTCCTGAATGCGGCGCGCGACTTCCGATCCCGGATAAACGGTCAGCGCGGTGCGCATGACCTGGAAGGCGTCGCGATAGCGGCGGTCCTCGAGATAGAAGCGCCCGAGCAGATGGAGCGTCTCGGCCTCGGTCTCGTCCCCCCGCCAGATGAGGCTGAGACCCTCCAGATCGTTGACGGCGTCGCCGCGATTGAGCTGGCCGAGGGCGCCGCCCAGGACGATCGCCCGCAGGCGCCCCTGCGCGGCCGCCGGACGGTCGCGCGAGTCGGCGGCGCTCCGGTAGGCGACGAGCGCGTCGGCAACCCGCCCGAGCGCCTCGGCAAACCGGCCTTTGAGCACCTGCACCGCCGGCGCGAGCTCGGGCGGAACGCCGAGCATTTCGAGCTGATCGAGCAGGTTGGCGGCCTCGGCAAGGTCACGCACCTCGATCGCCGTCCGCACCGCCTCCTTGAACATCACCCGCTGCAACTCGATCGGCATCGCCGCCGTCGCAGCCTCGAGATTCCTGAAGCCCTCGCGCGCTTCCACCCACTTGCCCTGTCGGGCATAGGCCAGCGCGCGCCAAGCGGAGGCGTCGAACTTGTCGCCGACGCCCGGGCTCGACAGATCCTTCAGCCCGTCCGCACTGCGGCCCATCATGATTTCGGCGACCGCGCGCAGCACCAGGGCCGCGGCCTCGTCGGACTTGTGACGGTCCTCCGAGAGCAGCACGTCGAGGACCGCCTTGGCTTCCACGTGCATGTCGCGGGACAGATAGAAGCGGGCGAGCTCGAGCCGGCGGGCGGAGCGCTCGATGTCCGGCGCCGCCGCCGCGGCGCGGATCAGCTCCGCTTGCCGCGCAAGGAAGTTCGTCTGGCGATCGAAGCCCCAGACCTGCGTGTCGAACACGAACGCCTCATGTCCGGCGCCGCGACGCGTGGCGTCGGACGTGTCGAGTTGAGCGAGCTTCCCGCTTGTGCTCGACAAGGTGAGCCCCGGCGGACGTTCGATCACGATCTTGTCGGGCGCCACCGCGACGTTGAGATCGTCGGCGACCGGTTGGAGGGCGATCCCGTGCGTCGAAGCAAGGGCGTGAAACTCGACGAAGTTGCGCGCCTTCAGGAAACCGCGCGGCGGGCCGAGCGCGGTGACGACGAACAGCTTATCGCCGACCTCCGGATCGGACACCCGATGCAGCTGGTGCGGCGTTTCGAACGGAATGACGGCGCTGACCCGGCGCAGCCCGGCGGCCATGGGATAGATGGCGAGCGGGCGGGTCGGCTCCAGCACGAGGTCGCCGATCGAGACGGTCCAGATCGGGCCGTCGGCCTCGACGCTGGTGAGCTTGGGCCGGTCGACCTTGATGCGGACGGCCTGGCCCTCGCGCGTGCGCGTCACCGTCGCGCTGCGCACCGACCCGATCGCCTGGGTGACGAGTTTCGACACGTCGATCGGGGCACTGGCTGAGAACACCAGCCACACCGCGTCGGCCCGCCGGAACACCGCCGCCGGCGTCGGCGCCGCAAACGGAAACGTGAGGCGCAGCGCATCGCCCACGCGCCGCACCTCGACCACGACCGGCGCGCCGGCGTCGGCCGGTGCGCGCGGAGCGTCCTCACCAACCACCCGGCGCGACGGCGGCGCGGGCGGCGTGCCGCCGTCCTCCGCCGCGACATCGCCCGGTCCCTTGGAAGCGACGGCGCCCGCCGGGACCGCGGCGGGCTGTGGGGGCAATCGTTCGGCGGCCTCGCTCGCCGTTGCGAGCGGGAGCGCCGGCGGCGCCGTCGCGTCTTCGCCGGCGACCTTGGATGGACCGGGCGCAACCTCGGCCGGCGGCACGACGGTCTGCGCGGCCGCGCCGCCATTGCGCTCGCCCTGGGCCGTCGGTCCGGCGGGCGCGGCGCGGGGCGTGCCCCCGGGTTCTTTGGCGGTGCCCGGCCCGGCCCGGGGCGCCGCCTGGCCGGGCGGCGGGCCGGCGGCGGATGCGGGCGGCGTCAACGCCGCCCTCGTGTCCGGCGGCGCCGCCGCCAGGTCGACCGGCCGTTCCTTGGCTTCGACCGCCAGCACGTCGACGATGAAATTATTGTCCTCGCGAAACGTGCGGACCTCCAAACCCTCGTTGAGGTCGAACCGTACCGACACGGTACCGTCGCCCTGGCGCGCTTCGATCGCGGCGATGGTCGGCGGCAGCGCCGCCTGGGCGTCGGCCAGATCGAACCGCAACGGCGCGTCGAACAGCAATGTCAGCTTGTCCTTGGCGCGATCGGTCGTCACCGGGACCAGCTCGGGCAGCTCGAAGACGTAGCGCGTGAAGGTCGGCTGGGTGCCGACGCGCAACCGGATCGGCGGCTGCTGGACCTGCTGGGCGAGCTGGAGCCGGCGGCGTTCGTTTTTCTCCGCCTCGTGGGCGCGGCGGGCAAGCTCGTCGACGACCTCCTGGGGCAGGCCGGGCGGCAGCCCGACCCAGCCGTCCGGCAGCAGGTCGACGAACAACCGTTCGCCCGCCACCATGGAATTGACCGTCACCTTGCGGGCGAGCGCCATGCGCACCGCCGTCCCGTCGGGATCGCGCCGGGCGGCATTGACGTAATCGGGGGCGCCGATGGTGATGCGATCGACGGATATCTCGACCGGCCGCTTGAACGTGATGACAAGGATGCCGTTGGTGAGGCGGATATCCGTCTCCGTCTCCTCGGCGAAGCGGAACACCAGCCGTCCGAAGCCGGCGCTGGTGCTCACGCTCACTTCGGCCTTGGCCGGCGCGGCGTCGGCGCGCAGCGGAAATATCAGCGCCAGCGCGATGAGCAGCAGCGCCTCGAGCACCACGAAGACCGCGAAGATGCGCAGTCCGAGCCGCGGCGGGACCTGGGCGTCGTCATGCGCGCGGATTGCCCGCAGAGTGAGGGACTTCCCGGCCATCCTCGAGACCTTCCGCCGGCCGCGCGTCCGGCGACTCCCGGCGTTTTCGCCATCCGACGGCCGAGAGGGGCCGGCGGACTACGAACATCAGCCTAGGCCGCGCCATTTAAGGCGGCCTTAATCACGCTCAGGTCCCGTTCGGCCGGCCCTCGATCTTCGGCAAGTCCCCGACCCCGCCGCTCTTGCCGATGGCGCCGGAGCGGTTGGCGATCTCGCTGGTGAGCCGTTCGGCCACTTCCGGCGACATCTGCGCGAGGATGTCCGACATGCGGCGCGGGTTGATCTGCGTCGCCACCTCCATCAGGATCTTCAGCTCCAGCCGATCGAAGATCTTGGCCGCGTCCTTCGCCTTCATGTTTTCGTACATGATGACGAGGCCCTTGAAGCGCGCCGCTTCCGCGTCCTCCTTTTTCTGGGCCACGGCGTTGATCCGGCCCTCGATCTCCCTCAGCTCTCCGAGCCGCGCCTCGATCCTCTGCTCCGAGGATTTGAGCAGGCTCTCGCGCATATCGAGCTCGCGCGCGCGCGCGTCGAGCTCCTGGCGGCGCTGGTTGAGGCTTTCCAGGACCGCGCGCTCGCCGGCGGACGGCGGCGGGTGATCGAGGTCGATCGGCACCGGCGACCCGGTGCCGGGCTTACGGTCGGTGGGCGCGGTTCTGCCCTCGAGCGGCACCGGTTTGGCCGGCACGCCACCATCCTTGTCATCGGCCCTGGCTCCGACGGCGCCAGTAATCTCGGAAGAGCCCAGCACGTCCTGGATCCAGGACTGCCCGCGCGGGGCGACGGCCGCCGGCTGTCCCCCGGCCTGCGCATTGCCCTCGGCGCCGAGGTTATCGCCCTTCGGTCCGGGCGCCGCCGGCGCCGGTTCGATCGCGCCCCGCGCCTGCGCCTGCCTGGGGCTTCCGAGCGAATAATTGCCGGCCATCAGAAGGCCGAGCGCCTTGAGCGCAAGCAGGCTCGCCGCCGCCAGGATCACGAGCGGCACGAGGCGCAGGCGGGGCGCCCGCCCGATCATGCGGCCGCGCCGGTCCGCGGCAGGCGCGCCCGCTTGGCGAAAGCCTGGGCCGCCGCTGCGATCGCCCTCGTCTCGGGCGCAATCGCCACGGCGACGGAAGACGGTCGCGCCGACCGCGCCGCCAGCACGATCTGGGCCACCCGCTCCACCACGTCCTCCCCCTCTTCGAGCTGGCGGGCGATCTCGTCCGACAACTGCCTCGCTATCCGCACGCGCGCGCCGAGCGTCTGGTCGCATTCGCCCACGGTGAGCTTCAGCCCGGCGATCGCGCGTTCGGCGATTTCCGTCGCGGTGATGAGCTCGGAGATCATCGCCTTGAGCGCCTGCTCGTCGCCCTTGAGCGTTTTGAGCCGCCGGTTGAGCAGGACGCAGTACCCGATCGTGAACGCGAGCAGGATCGCGACCAGGCTCTCGATCACGAGTCCAATGGCGTTGCTCACGGGGCCTCCATTCGTTTAGAGGACGCGTCCGCCATCTCGAACATGGCGAACGTGGTGCTCGGCTTGCGCAGCGGCTTGGCGACCCGCACCGCGACGCGATTGCCGACCCGGCCCATGCGTCCCTCGGTCAGCGCGACGTCGCCGCAGCGCAAGGTGACGAAGGCGTCCGCCTTGAGATCGAGCGTGAGCGTGTCGCCCACGTCGAGCGACACGAGTTGGCGCAGCGGCAACCTCGCCTCGTAGAGGACCGCCTCCACGGCGATCTCCGCCTGCCCGATTTCGGTCGCGAGGTGGCCCTCCCAGATCGGGTCGCGGCCGAACTTCTCGCCCATGAACATTTGCAGCAGCACGTCGCGGATCGGCTCGATCGTCGCGTAGGGCAGCAGCAGCTCGATGGTGCCGCCGCGGTCCTCCATGTCGATGCGCAGGCGTACCAGGATCGCGGCATTGGCCGGCCGCGTGATCGCCGCAAATCGCGGATTGGTCTCCAGGCGGTCTATGGTGAACTTGGCCGGCGACAACGGGCGAAACGCCTGCTCGCCGTCGCTCAGCACGACCTCGATCATGCGCTTGACAAGGCCGATTTCGATCGTCGTATAGGGCCGGCCTTCGATGCGGATCGCGCTTTGCCCGCGCCGGCCGCCGAGCAGCACGTCGATGATCGAATAGATCAGGTTGGAATCGACCGTGCACAGTCCGAAATTGTCCCACTCCTCGGCCCGGAAGACCGCGAGGATCGCCGGCAACGGGATGGAATTGAGATAATCGCCGAACCTGACCGATGTGATGCGGTCGAGCGAGACCTCGACGTTGTCGGAGGTGAAATTGCGCAGGGAGGCGGTCATCAACCGGACCAGCCGGTCGAAGACGATTTCGAGCATCGGCAGGCGTTCGTAGGAGACCATCGCCGAGTCGATGATCGCCCGGATGCCCGAGTTTTCGCCCAGGCTGCTTTCGGCAAACTTGAAGCCGAGAAGCGTGTCGATCTCTTCCTGATTGAGGACGCGGTCGGCGCCGGTCTTGGCCAGGGCGAATTGGCCGCCGTCCTCGATCATGGCCGCCCAGCGCGCGGCCATCTCGACATTCATGTTGCTGGCGGCGGAGCGGACCGTCGCCGCCTGGCCGGGATCGTCGCCCTCCGGGCCTACCGGAAGGCCCCAATCGGCCGCCGCATCCTGTTCGACAGTATCCGCAGGCGGCATGGACCTGATCCGCTATTGAAGAACGACTTCTTTGAACAGCACGGCATTGATTCGATTGGGCGCCAGGACCGCGTTGACGCGGCGCGTCAGCTCGTCGCGCAGGCGGTACAGACCGGCGGAGCCTTCGAGGTCGGCGGGCCGCAATTCGCGCAAATAGGTCTGGAACGTGTCCATGACCCGCGGCATGACCGGCTGGACCTGCGCGACGACGGTCTGGTCCGACAGTTCGAGGACGATCTTGAGCTTGAGATACTGGACCCGCTCGCCGCCCGGGCCGGAGAGGTTGATGAGAACTTCGGGCAGGTCGAGGAAGGAGACCGGGTGGGAAACCGCCTTGTCGTCCTTCTTGCCGCCGAAAACGACGTAAGCCGCCACCCCGCCCCCGCCCAGGAGCAGCAGTCCGGCCGCCGCGATGGCGATGAGCTTGAGCGGAAGCTTCCGTTTGGGCTGACCGGATCCCTCTTCGCCGTCCTCGGTTTCGTCCGTCGCCTCCGGGTCGGGTTTTTTGTTCGCCTTCGCCGCCATGATTTCCGCCTCGGATCACGCCTGGGCGAACACCCAAGCCCCCGCCGAGACCGAAGCTATGGCCCGAATGGTTAATGATTGCTTTCCGGCGATTGGAGGCTGGGAAAATTTTGCCGGGCTGATGCCGCAAACGGCCGTTGTTGCCGGCCCTCCGGTCCCAACCAGACGCATTAACGCCTTGATATCCTTAATCATTCCTTTCTGGCACGGCCTCTGCAACAGACGCGACGGTCGCCGGCTTGGGAGAGCCGCGCGAGCAACGGCGCGGGCGCTGCCTGGGAGGGCAGGTCCGGTGCCGGAAGGGGAGCATGCGGCCATGGAAAATGCGCAACTCATCGGTCTGTCGCGGCAGATGGCGCTGCAGCGCGAGCTCGATGTCGTCGCCAACAACATCGCCAACCTGAACACGACCGGCTTCAAGGCCGACGGCGTCGTGTTCCAGGAAATGCTGATGCCGGGCGCCAGCGCCAACCAGTTCATGCGGCCCGACCGGCGCCTGAGCTACGTCCAGGACCGGGCGACCTGGCTCGATCTCGGCCAGGGATCGACGCAGCAGACCGGCAATCCGCTCGACCTCGCGATCGACGGCAACGGCTTCATCGCGGTGCAGACGCCGCGCGGCGAGCGTTACACCCGCAACGGCGCCTTGCAGATCAACGCCGGCGGCGAGCTGGTGACGTCGGAGGGGCACCAGGTGCTCGGCGAGACCGGCCCGCTCGTGTTCCAGGCGCAGGACCAGAACATCGCGATCAGCGGCGACGGCACGGTCTCGGTGCGTCAGGGCGCGCTCGCGACCACCGACGCGCGGCGCGGCAAGATCCGCATCGTCAGCTTCGCGCAGCCGCAGCTTCTGCAAAAAGACGGATCGAGCACCTTCGCGGCGCCGGACGGCGTGCAGCCGCAGGCCGCGCCGGCGAGCGTGCGCCTCGTGCAGGGCGCGCTGGAGAAATCGAACGTGCGCAGCGTGATGGAGATGACGCGCATGATCGAGGTGACGCGCGCCTACACGCAGATGGCCGCGATGCTGCAGAGCCAGAGCGACCAGCGCAAGACGGCGATCCAGCAACTCGCCGACGTCCCGACCTCATAAGGTTTCGCAAGGATCAACGCCATGCGCGCACTTCACACCGCAGCGACCGGGATGGCGGCCCAGGAACTCAACGTCCAGGTCATCTCCAACAACATCGCCAACATGCGCACCACCGGCTACAAGCGCCAGCGTGCCGAATTCCAGGACCTGCTCTATCAGCAGCTGCGCCGCGTCGGCACCCAGACCTCGGACCAGGGCAACATCCTGCCCGCCGGCATCGAGCTGGGGGCCGGGGTGAAGACCGTCGGCACGCCCCGCCTGATGACGCAAGGAGCGCTGACGCAGACCGGCAAGGACTTCGACGTGGCGATCCGCGGCGAAGGCTTCTTCCGCATCCTGCTGCCCGACGGCCGCCTCGCCCATACCCGCGACGGCTCGTTCGAGCTCGACGCGCAAGGCCGGCTGGTGACGGCGAACGGCAACCTGGTGCAGCCGACCATCACCGTGCCGCAGAACGCGACCTCGGTCACCATCAACGCGCAGGGCCAGGTCTCCGTGACGGTGCCGGGCAACACGACGCCCAACACGCTCGGCCAGCTGGAGATCACGCGGTTCGTCAACAAGGCCGGCTTGCAGGCGGTCGGCGACAACCTGTTCCTGGAAACGCCGGCCTCCGGTCCGCCGCAGGACGGCCTGCCGCAGGCCGACGGGTTCGGCGACCTGCTGCAGCGCAACCTGGAGCAGGCCAATGTCGAAGCGGTGAGCGAAATCTCCGACCTGATCGCGGCGCAGCGCGCCTACGAGATGAACTCGAAGGTGATCTCCGCCTCCGACCAGATGCTGCAGGCAGCCTCGAACCTGATGCGCTGAAGGGACCGCCGCAATGATCCGCTTCGCTCTCGTGCTCGCCGCCGTCCTCGCCGCGACCTCCGCCGGCGCGCAAAGCGCGGGGGGCGCCGTCGCCAGGCTCAAGGCCGAGGCGACCGTGACCGGCGAACTCGTGCGCATCGGCGATCTCGTGGACAATGCCGGGGCGACCGCGAGCATTCCGATCTTCCGCGCGCCCGATCTCGGCGAGACCGGCAGCGTGCCGGCCGCGCGGGTGATCGAGGCGGCGATGCTGCATGGGCTCGTCGCGGTCGACGGCTACGGGGTGAGCGACGTGGTGGTCCGGCGCGCCAGCCGGACCATCCCGATCCGCGAGGTGGAAGCGCGCATCGCCCGCGCGCTTGCGGTCCGTTACGGCCTCGGCGACGGCAGCAACATCGCCGTCACCTTCGACCGCGAAGTG
>DASPZC010000315.1:0-4797 GCA_035636455.1 Xanthobacteraceae bacterium | reverse complement strand
CCATGTGCTCGACCACGCGCGGGCCCGCGATCTGGCCGTCCTTGGTGACGTGGCCGACCAGGATCACGGCCGTGCCCGAGCGCTTGGCGAAGCGGATCAGCGCCTGCGCGGCGCCGCGCACCTGCGTGACCGTGCCGGGCGCCGAATCGACCGCATCGGTCCACATGGTCTGGATCGAATCGATGACCACGAGGCGCGGCACCTTGCCGTCGCCGAGCGTCGCCACGATGTCCTCAACCGACGTCTCGGCCGCAAGCTCGACCTTGGCGGCGGCAAGCCCGAGCCGCTCGGCGCGCAGGCGCACCTGCGCCACCGCCTCCTCGCCGGAAATGTAGACGACGCGCCGCCCCGTATTGGCGAGCGCCGCGGCGGCCTGGATCAGCAGGGTCGACTTGCCGATGCCGGGATCGCCGCCCACGAGCAGCACCGAGCCGCGCACGAACCCGCCCCCGGTGACGCGGTCAAGCTCGGCCAGGCCGGAGGGGAGTCGCGGCGCCTCGTGCGCCTCGCCGGCGAGCGGCTCGAGCGCGAACGGCCGGCCCTTTCGGCCCGGGCGTCCGGGCGCGGCAGTCGTCCCGGCGCTCTCTTCGGCGATCGTGTTCCATTCGCCGCACGCCTCGCACTTGCCCTGCCAGCGCCCGTACACGGCGCCGCAGTTCTGGCAAACGAAGGTGAGGGTGCGGCGGGCCATATATCGGTGGCGAATAGCGAGTAGCGAATGGCGAATAGTGAGCAAGGTACCTTCTTTCTACTACTCGCTACTCGCTATTCGCTATTCGCTCAATCCTTATAAACCCGTCGATATCGCCGCCCCAGGCTGGTGAGCACCTCGTAGGCGATGGTGCCGGCGTGCGACGCGAGGTCGTCGACGCCGATGTCCTCGTTGAGCAGGGCGACGAGGTCGCCGCGGGCGGGCGTTTTCTCCGGCAGGTCGGTGACGTCGACGGCGAGCAGGTCCATCGACACGCGGCCGGCGAGCGGGCAGGGGTGCGCGGCCACGATCGCCTCGGCGCCCGGTTTGGTGTCGGTCGCGCTCGCCGCGCGGAGGAAGCCGTCCGCGTAGCCGATTGCCACGATGGCGAGGCGGCTCGGGCGGCGCGCCGTCCAGGCCGCGCCGTAGCCGACGGTGTCGCCGACCTGGACCTCGCGCACCTGGGCGATCCGCCCTTCGAGGCGAACCACCGGGCGCATGAGGTTGAGGTGTCCCGGCGTCGGGTTGGCGCCGTAGAGCGCGACGCCCGGCCGCACCAGGTCGTGGTGCGCGTCGGGCCCGAGGAAGATGCCGGACGAGTTGGCGAGCGACGCCTTGACGCCCGGGAAGAGCTCGCGCACGTGGCGGAACGCCGCCATCTGGCGGGCATTGAGCGGATGGCTCGGCTCCTCCGAGCAGGCGAAGTGGCTCATCACCAGGTCGAGGCCGGCGCTGCGCCCGGTCTCCTTTGGGTCGAGCTGCGCCACATCCTCGGGGCTCAGGCCGAGGCGGTTGATGCCGGTGTCGACGTGCAGAGCGGCCGTGCCGTGCCAGTCGCTGCCGGCGCGAAACGCTTCCCATTCGGCCAGCTCCTCGATGCTGCCGATCACCGGCCGCAGGTTTGATTGCGCAAAGGACGCGAGCGTGCCGGGCAGCATGGTGAGCACGTAGATCGCGGCGTCAGGCGCGATGTCGCGCACGCGGCGCGCCTCGGGGAGATTGGCAACGAAGAAGGCGGTGCAGCCGGCCTTGGCGAGCGCGGTTGCGACCGGCTCGAGCCCGCAGCCGTAGCCGTCGGCCTTGACCACTGCCGCGCACGCGGCCGGCGCCGCGCGCCGCTTGAGTTCGCGCCAGTTGGCGACGAGCGCGGCGAGATCGATGGTCAGGATGCCGCCGAGCTCCGCCGCCGAATCGTCGGAGGCGGGGTCCGCCGCGGGCTTTGCTCGTCTTGTGCGCGCCGCCATCGTCCCATCATGGCCGGCCTTCGCCGCCTTCGCCCGGCCATCCAGCACCCTGCTGCTCTTGTCCCGGGCGCTGCGCAGCACGAAGTGATGCGCTGCAGACCCGGGACCCAGAATCCAGCCCCACGAGGTCCCGGATCAGCGGCACACCGCTCCGGCGTTCCCATCGCGCAACCGCGCGATGGGACGCCTGCGCGCTGCACCGCATCCGGGACACCGACCTTATGGTCGCCTCCGCGATCCACGGCTGAGGCAACGCGCGCCGCCTCAAATCCGTTCCGGCAACCGGCTCTCGTCGGCGAGGTTGGAGAAGCGCGTCACCTCGGCCTTGAACTGCAGCTGGACCGTGCCGGTCGGGCCGTGACGCTGCTTGCCGATGATGATCTCGGCCTTGCCGTGCACCGCCTCCATGTCGGTCTGCCACTTGAAATGCTCGTCCGTTCCGGCGCGCGGCTCCTTGTTCTTCAAATAATATTCCTCGCGGAACACGAACAGCACCACGTCGGCGTCCTGCTCGATCGATCCGGATTCGCGCAGGTCCGCCAGCTGCGGGCGCTTGTCGTCGCGGTTCTCGACCTGGCGCGAGAGCTGCGACAGCGCGAGGATCGGCACGGTGAGTTCCTTGGCGAGCGCCTTGAGGCCGGTGGTGATCTCGGTCACCTCCTGCACGCGGCCCTCGATGGCGCGCCGGGTCGAGCCCTGCAGCAGCTGCAGATAATCGATGACCAGCAGGTCGAGGCCGCGCTGGCGCTTGAGCCGGCGGGCGCGGGCGGCGAGCTGCGCGATCGAGAGCCCGCCGGTCTCGTCGATATAGAGCGGCATCGCCTCCATCTCGCGCGCCACCGCCGCGATGCGGTCGAAGTCGCCCGGGTCGATCTCGCCGCGGTGGATGCGGTGCGACGGGATCTCGGTCTGCTCGGAGATGATGCGGGTGGCGAGCTGCTGCGCCGACATTTCGAGCGAGAAGAAGCCGACGATGCCGCCGTTGACCGTATCGATATGGCCGTCCGCGCGCACGTCGCCGCGCCAGGCGCGGGCGATGTTGTAGGCGATGTTGGTGGCAAGCGAGGTCTTGCCCATGCCGGGGCGGCCGGCAAGGATCACCAGGTCGGTCTGCTGCAGCCCGCCCATCATCCGGTCGAGGTCGTCGAGCCCGGTGGCGAGCCCCGACAGCCGCCCGTCGCGCTGATAGGCGCGCGCCGCCATGTCGACCGCGGTGGTCAGCGCGGTGGCGAAGCGCTGGAAGCCGCCGTCGTACTTGCCGGTCTCGGCAAGCTCGTAGAGTCTGCGCTCGGCGTCCTCGATCTGCTCGCGCGGCGCGAAATCGACCGGCGCGTCGTAGGCGACGTTGACCATGTCCTCGCCCACCGTGATGAGCGAGCGGCGGATGAAGAGGTCGTAGATCGTGCGCCCGTAGTCCTCGGCGTTGATGACGGTCGTCGCCTCGGCGGCGAGCCGCGCCAGGTACTGGTTGACGGTGAGGCCGGCAATCTCGACCTCCGCCGGCAAATGGGTCTTGAGTGTCACCGGGTTCGCCAGCTTGCCGACGCGGATCAGGCTGCCGGCGATCTCGTAGATGCTCCGATGCGCCGGCTCGAAGAAATGGCGCGGCTCCAGAAAATCGGAGACGCGGTAGAACGCCTCGTTGTTGACGAGGACGGCGCCGAGCAGCGCCTGCTCGGCTTCGATATTGTGCGGCGCGGTGCGATAGAGCGGCGCCGCCTCGGGCGCCGCCCTGCGCGCGGTCGAATCAGCCTGTGCCATGGGACGGATGCTAGCCTGACTGACTTGGGCATAGCACGACGATTGCGGCGCGGTTGCGCCGCGGTGCGCGAGATACCGCTATTCACATGATCGTTTCAGCGGTGGGCAGCGCGGCGTTTTCGCTTGACGATCACTCGCCGGCGAGTCTCAGCGGCGGACGGCGCCCGCCTTCGACCCCACGCAGCCGCGCCTCCTCGCGCGCGATGTAGTCGCGGGTGGTCGGCACGAGGTCCTGGCGCCCGGCCAATTGAATCTGGAACACCATCAGGCCCTGGTGGCGGAACGCCATCTCGGAGGCGGCGAGGTAGAACTCCCACATGCGCACGAACCGGGCATCGTAGAGCCGCTCAACGTCCTCGCGCCGCGCCAGGAACCGCTCGCGCCAGGCTTTGAGCGTGTCCGCGTAGTGCAGGCGCAGGATCTCGACGTCGGTAACGAGCAGGCCCGAGCGCTCGATCGCCGGCAGCACTTCCGACAGGGCCGGGATATAGCCGCCGGGGAAAATGTACTTGGCGATGAACGGATTGGTGACGCCGGGGCCCTCCGAGCGGCCGATCGAGTGCAGCAGCATCACGCCGTCATCGGCGAGCAGCTCCGCGCACCTGCGGAAGAACGTGTCATAGAACCCGACGCCCACGTGCTCGAACATGCCGACCGAGACGATGCGGTCGAACGCGCCGGTGACGTCGCGATAATCCGCCAGCTCGAACGCGACGCTGCCGGCAATCCCCTTTTCCTCCGCGCGGGCCTTTGAGAGCGCGAGCTGCTCCTGCGAGAGCGTCACCCCTTTGACCTGCGCCCCGCACATCTCGGCGAGATAGAAGGCAAGGCCGCCCCAGCCGGAGCCGATGTCGAGCACGCGCCGGCGCGGCTCGAGCAGGAGTTTTGCGGCGATATGCCGCTTCTTGGCGAGCTGCGCGTCGTCGAGCGACTGGTCGGGCGCCTCGAAATAGGCGCAGCTGTATTGCCGGTCGGCATCGAGGAAGGTGGCGTAGAGGCGGCCGTGCTGGACCGCTTGCTCAAGGTTGCCCTTGCGTCGATCGTGCGGGTCGGCTCGCTGCGCGTGACCACGGCCACGGGCCGCACGTTCACCCTGGGCGA
>DASPZC010000314.1:0-6600 GCA_035636455.1 Xanthobacteraceae bacterium | reverse complement strand
GCCAGAGACCAAGCCCGCCGAGTAGCCACGCGGCGCGGCCGGATTCTTCGACCTTCCGGGGCGCTTTTGCCATGCACGACATCAAATGGATTCGCGAGCATCCCGCGGAGTTCGATCGCGGGCTGGAGCGGCGCGGGCTCGAGCCAATGGCGGGCGATCTGCTCGCGCTCGACGAGCGCCGCCGCGCCGCCATCACCCGGTTCGAGACGTCCCAGGCGCGGCGCAATGCGGCCTCGAAGGAGATCGGCGACGCGAAGAAGCAGAAGGACGACGCGCGCGTGCAAAAGCTGCTGGCCGAGGTGGCCGAACTGAAGACCGGCGTGCCCGTCCTCGAAACGGAGGCCAAGGATGCGTCCGACAAATTGGATAAGGCGCTCGCCGAGCTTCCCAATCTGCCGCTCGACGAGGTGCCGGACGGCAAGGATTCCGACGACAACGCCGAGCACCACCGCTTCGGCGCCATGCGCAATTATGCTTTTACGCCCAAGCAGCACTTCGATCTCGGCGAAGCGCTCGGCCAGATGGATTTCGAGACCGCCGCAAAACTCTCGGGCGCGCGGTTCGTGGTGCTCAAGCGCGATCTTGCCCGCATGGAGCGCGCGATCGGGCATTTCATGATCGATCTGCACACGCGCGAGCACGGCTACGAAGAGGTGGCGCCGCCGCTGCTCGTGCGCGAGCATGTGCCCTACGGCACCGGCAATCTGCCGAAGTCAGCGGAAGACATGTTCTGCACGCGCGAGGGATACTGGCTCATCCCCACCGCCGAGGTGCCGCTGACCAATCTGGTGCGCGAAAAAATTCTCGACGAGGAGGCGCTGCCGCTGCGCTATACCGCCTGCACGCCGTGTTTCCGCGCTGAGGCGGGCGCCGCCGGCAAGGACACGCGCGGCATGATCCGCCAGCACCAGTTCACCAAGGTCGAGCTGGTCTCGATCACCACGCCCGAGCAGAGCCGCGACGAGCACGAACGCATGCTTAGCAGCGCCGAGGAGGTGCTGCGCCGGCTCGACCTGCACTACCGCGTCGTCACCTTGTGCACCGGCGACATGGGGTTCGCAGCGCAAAAAACCTACGACATCGAGGTGTGGCTGCCGGGGCAGGGCGCCTATCGGGAGATTTCGAGCTGCTCGGTATGCGGCGATTTCCAGGCCCGCCGCATGGATGCGCGCTATCGCGGCAAGACGGACCGCGCGGTGCGCCACGTGCACACCCTCAACGGCTCGGGTGTCGCGGTCGGCCGCGCGCTGATCGCGGTGATGGAGACCTATCAGGAGGGGGACGGAGGCATCGCGGTGCCCGACGCGCTGCAGCCCTACATGGGCGGCGTCAAGCGGATCGAGCGCGCCGGCGAGGGCGCCTGATGCGCATCCTGCTCACCAACGACGACGGCATCCACGCGCCCGGCCTCGGCGTGCTCGAGGAGATCGCCGGCGCGCTCTCCGCCGACGTATGGGTGGTGGCGCCGGAGACCGACCAGTCCGGCGTGTCGCACTCGCTCTCGCTCAACGATCCGCTGCGCCTGCGCGAGATCGGCGAGCGCCGCTTCGCCGTCAAGGGCACGCCGACCGACTGCGTGATCATGGGCGCGCGCCATCTGATGAAGGACCCCGGGCCCGAGCTGGTGCTCACCGGCGTCAACCGCGGACAGAACGCCGCCGAGGACGTGACCTATTCGGGCACGATCGCCGGCGCCATGGAGGGCACGATCCTCGGCATCCCGTCGTTCGCGCTGTCCCAGGCCTACGGCGCCGCGACCCGGCAGCAGCCCCATTGGCAGACCGCCGTGAAGTACGGCCCCGAGCTGATCCGCCGCATCCTTGCCGAGGGCGTCCCGCGCAACGTCCTGGTGAACGTCAATTTCCCCGACTGTCCGCCCGAGGAGGTGCGCGGCGTCGCCGTGACGACCCAGGGCAAGCGCGACCAGGATCTGCTGCGCATCGATGCCCGCCACGACGGCCGCGGCAATCCCTATTACTGGCTCGCCTTCGCCCGCCGCGAGCGGCCGACGCCCGCCGACGGCACCGATCTCTCCGCGCTCGCCGACCGCCGTATCGCCGTGACCGCCCTGCGCCTCGATCTCACCGACGAGCCGTTCATGACGCGGCTCGCGCAGCTGTTCGGGTAGAGAGCGGCTGAGCCCCATGATATGAATTGCCGATGAGGAAGCGATACGACTTCAGCGATGGCCAGCGCGGAAAGTTTTGCAGCCGCGATGCGGTCTTTCGAATGCCGGTCTATCTTGACGAGCGGATCGAGAATTACCTTGCGGGCAAGGCCGAGGCGAAAGGCGTGGAACTGTCCGATCTGGTCAATGAGCTTCTCAAGAAGGAAATTGAAATCATCGAGACGGTGAAGTGAGGCAGCCTCTGGTATTGACGCGGTTGTGAGATGAAACAGCTGACCGTTTACGAAGCTAAAACACGGCTTTCCAGTCTGCTTGACCAGATGAGCAAAGGCGCAACTTTCATCATTACCAAGGCGGGCAAACCGATCGCGCGACTCTCGCCTATTGAGTCCGGCAAACGGCATAAGTTCAAGTTCGGGATAATGAAGGGCAGGGTGAAGCTTGCGCCGGACTTCGACGCGCCGCTGCCGGAAGAGGTGATCAAGTCTTTTGAAAGTAGCGCACCGTGGTGAACATTTTTGCGTGGGCATGATCTTGCCGAACCGATCGCGAGTCGATTTCGCGCGGCTATTCGGGTAGGGCGATCGGCATGCCAAAATGGAACTGGTGGCGGCGTCGGGACCTGAATGTCAGGGACGTACCCGGGCCGCGGGAGGACATCGAATTGGCTCGCGCAGCGCCGGGAACCGAGGGCGAGGAACGGATGGAGTTCCTCCTCAGCCTGCGCCGGCGCGGCATCGGCGACCAGGCGGTGCTGCGCGCCATGGACGAGGTGCCGCGCGAGCATTTCGTCGCCACCGATTATGTCGACGCCGCCTATGCCGACCAGGCGCTGCCGATCGCCTGCGGCCAGACCATCAGCCAGCCCTACGTGGTCGCCTACATGAGCGAGCAGCTGGCGGTCGAGCCGCGGCATCGCGTGCTCGAGATCGGAACCGGCTCGGGCTACCAGGCGGCCGTGCTCTCGCGGCTTGCCCGCGAGGCCGTCACCGTCGAGCGTTACCGGACGCTGGCCGAGACGGCGCGCACGCGGCTCGAGACGCTCGGCTATGACAACGTGACCGTGGTGGTCGGTGACGGGCTTGCGGGCCATCCCGAGCGCGCGCCCTATGACCGCATCATCGTCACGGCCGCCGCCGAACAAATTCCTGATCCGCTGCTCGAGCAGTTGGCCGAGGGCGGCGTCATGGTGCTGCCGCTCGGCCCGCATGGGGGGCCGCAGCGTATCGTAAAATTAACCAAAACGAAGGATGGGAGCGAGCGCGAGGATCTGATCTGGGTCCGCTTCGTTCCCCTGCTGCCCGGCCAAGCCCGCGAACTATAAGGAAAATCACCATCGTGCGTTAAGGTTGAGGCGAGGTTTCCTGCTTAAAGTTTTATAAACTTCGAGGGTGTTTGCTCGGCGCCTGTCGTTTGCGTACGAGTGAGTAACACCATGCGTGCCCTCGAGTCGTGCCGCCGTGCTCCCTTGCGGCTTGCTGTTTTTGGCGCGGCGGCGTTCGTCGTCGCCGGATGCAGCAGCGACACTTCCCGCTTCGGCGACAGCCCGTTTTCGAGCCCGTTCGCTTCGCGCAGCGCCCCCGCGAGCGAGGTGACCGGCTCCGCCCAGCCGACGCCGAGCCGGCAGGTCGAGACGCGCGCGCTGCCGCCGCCTCCGGGGAAGTCGGCCGGCGCGGCCGGACAACCGGAGTGGAATTGGGACGGCGGCACTGCGATCACCGTGGCGCCGGGCGACACCGTCTCGTCGATCGCGCACAAATACGGCGTCCCGGTCGCGGCGGTCATGCAGGCGAACCACATCGCCGCCGGCGCGACCATCCAGCCCGGCCAGCATCTGGTGATCCCGCGCCGTAATCCGCGCCCCGGCACGCAGGTCGCGTCTCCCGGCGCAAAGCCGGCGTCCGGCGTCCACGTCGTTGCGCCGGGCGAGAGCCTTATCTCGATCGCGCGCCTCTATCACAAGCCGCGCGCCGCGATCGCCAAGGCCAACAGCCTCGCCCCCGATGCCACGATCCGCGTCGGCCAGCGGCTGGTGATCCCGGGCGCGAAGCCCGTTCCTCCCGCCGCCATCGCCGGCCGGCCGGCCGGGCCGCAGGCGGTCACCGACAAAGGGCCGGTCAGGCCGCCGGCGCCCGACAAGGTCGCGGCGAACGATCCGCCCGCCAAGGCACACATGACCACCCCGACCGACCCGTCGATCGAGTCGGAGAGCGGGGTCACGGGCGAGCCGGCGAGCGGCACTCCGAGCTTCCGTTGGCCGGTGCGGGGACGCATCATCGCCGGGTTCGGGCCGCGCTCCGGCGGGTCCCAGAACGACGGCATCAATCTCGCGGTTCCGGAAGGGACTTCGGTCAAGGCGGCCGAGGACGGCGTCGTCGCCTATGCGGGCAGCGAGCTCAAGGGCTACGGCAACCTCGTGCTGCTGCGCCACAACAACGGCTACGTCACCGCCTACGCCCATGCCAGCGAATTGCTGGTCAAGCGCGGCGACCAGGTCAAGCGCGGCCAGACCATCGCCCGCGCCGGCCAGACCGGCACCGTGTCGGCGCCGCAGCTCCATTTCGAAATCCGCAAGGGCAAGGTCCCGGTCGATCCGACCCAGTTCCTGCCCTCCACGTGATCCTCGTCCATCAGCGCCGCGGGTGACCTCCAAGGCCTGATCATCGCGGGGCGGCCGGGCTCTCAATGAGGGGGACCCCGAGCCGCCCCGCGAGATCCTGCACGTATTGCCACGCCACCCGCCCGGAGCGCGCCCCGCGCGTCGTCGCCCATTCCAGCGCCTCGGCGACGAGCGCGTCCTTGTCGTAGGGGATGCGGTAATAGCCGACATAGCCGTCGACCATCGCCAGATATTCATCCTGGCTGCAGCGGTGGAAGCCGAGCCACAGGCCGAACCGGTCGGACAGCGAGACTTTCTCCTCCACCGCCTCGCCCGGATTGATCGCGGTCGCGCGCTCGTTCTCCATCATGTCGCGCGGCACGAGATGCCGGCGGTTCGACGTGGCGTAGAAAATCACGTTGTCCGGCCGGCCCTCGATGCCGCCTTCCAGCACCGCCTTGAGGGACTTGTACGAGGTGTCGTCGGCGTCGAACGAGAGATCGTCGCAGAACACCAGGAACCGCTCGGCGCCGTCGCGCAGCAGCGCCATCAGCTCCGGCAGGCTCTCGATGTCCTCGCGATGGATCTCGATGAGCTTGAGCGGTGCCGCCTTGGCGCCCGCCCGCGTCCCGTTGACCGCCGCGTGCACCGCCTTGACGAGCGAGGACTTGCCCATGCCGCGCGCGCCCCACAGCAGCGCATTGTTGGCCGGCAGCCCGCGGGCGAAGCGCTCGGTGTTCTCGAGCAGCAGATCGCGCACGCGGTCGATGCCCTTGAGCAGCGACATGTCGACTCGATTGACGCGCGGCACCGGATCGAGCCTGCGACCCTCCGGATGCCACACGAATGCGTCCGCCGCCGCGAAGCGCGGCGCGGCCGGCGCGGCGGGAGCCAAACGGTCGAGCGCCGCAGCGATGCGCTCGAGCCGCGCGGCAAACGCGGCGATGTCGATGTCGCCGGGGCGGGACATGGGACGCACCCTTAGCGGGGCCACGGCGCAGCCGCAAG
Source organism: Xanthobacteraceae bacterium (assembly GCA_035636455.1). Classification (GTDB taxonomy): domain Bacteria; phylum Pseudomonadota; class Alphaproteobacteria; order Rhizobiales; family Xanthobacteraceae; genus AP-16. The sequence goes on along the minus strand of DASPZC010000314.1, from coordinate 865 downwards.
CAGCGGCCGCAGCGCCTGAGCGGCCACTGCGGGCGTTTGGGCGCTGTTTCACGGGCGTTTGGGCGCCGTTGCAATTGGGCCGGCGGCCGGTATAGTCCGCGCCGATTTCGGCCGCCGGCCGCGCCGTCGGGCTTGCCAATCGCGCCGAAACGCCAGAGGAGTTTCGATGCTGATCTCGCCCGCTTATGCGCAGTTCGGGCAGGGCGGCGGCAGCGACATGCTGATGTCGCTGCTCCCGTTCATCCTGATCTTCGTGATCATGTACCTCCTGATTCTGCGCCCGCAGCAGAAGCGGCAGAAGCAGCATCAGGAAATGCTCAAGAACGTGCGCCGGGGCGACACGGTCGTGACCTCCGGCGGCCTGATCGGCAAGGTCACCAAGAAGGTCGACGACGACGCGACCGAGATCGAGATCGAGATCGCCGACGGCCTGCGGGTGCGGCAGTTGCGCACGATGCTCGCCGACGTGCGCGCGAAGGGAGAGCCGGTCAAGGACGAGAGCGCGTCGAGCTAGCGCATGTCCCGTTCCTTCGGAATCGGGACATGCGCTAGAATTATTCAGTGGCGCATGTTCTTGTCGGCGAACCGGTGCCCACTTCGCCGGAACATGCGCTAGCGCATTGTCCGGGCGCGCGCGGGGCGCTACGCCTGCGCGGCGCTGATCGGGGACAACCCGGGACGGGTCCATGCTGTTTTTCTCGCGGTGGAAGGTGATTGCGGTGCTGCTCACGGCGGCCGTCGTGTGCCTGTTTGCCGTGCCGAATTTCTTCCCCGAGAGGACCGTCCAGTCGTGGCCGAAATGGGCGCAGCGCCACATCGTGCTCGGGCTCGACCTGCAGGGCGGCTCGCACATCCTGCTGCAGGT
>DASPZC010000313.1:0-6819 GCA_035636455.1 Xanthobacteraceae bacterium | reverse complement strand
CAGGCGCTCGGCGACGGCGAGGGCGACCTCGTCGCCCTGTGGGCGGAGCCGCAGGAGGTGCACCTTGCGCTGCGCGCGCCCGCGCTCGCGACCCCGGCGATCGTCTCGGTCGGCGTCAACAACCGCACCTTCCCGTCAATCGGACGTTATCATCCGCCGGCGCTGCGCCTCGAGCGCACCATCCGCGATCTCTTCGGCTTCACCCCGCTCGGCTCGCCCGACGAGCGGCCGTGGCTCGACCACGGCGCCTGGGGTTTTTCCGCGCCGCTCGGCGCCAAGACGCCGGCGCCGCCGCGCGATCCCGCCGACTACACATTTTTGCCGGTGCACGGCCACGGGCTGCACCAGATTCCGGTCGGCCCGGTGCACGCCGGCATCATCGAGCCCGGCCATTTCCGCTTCACCGCCAACGGCGAGATGGTGGCGCGGCTGGAGGAGCGGCTCGGCTACGTGCACAAGGGCATCGAGGGTTTGCTGATCGACGCCGAGATGGAGCGCGCCGGCCGCATTTTTGCGCGCGTGTCCGGCGATTCCACCGTGGCGCTCTCCTTCGCGTTCGCCCGCGCCTGCGAGGCGGCGCTCGACGTCGACGTGCCGCCGCGCGCAAATTTGCTGCGCGGCGTGATGGCGGAACTGGAGCGCATCGCCAATCATCTCGGCGACGTCGGCGCCATCTGCAACGACGCCGCCTTCGCGCTGCTGCACGCCCATTGCGGGCTGCTGCGCGAGCGCGTGCTCGCCGCCTGCGACCTTGCGTTCGGCCATCGCCTGATGATGGACCGCATCGTGCCGGGCGGCGTCACCCACGACCTCTCGGCCGACGGCGCCGCGGCGCTGCTCAAGATGCTCGACGCGACGATGCCGGCCTTCGCCGAGATCGTGCGCGTCTACGACGAGACGCCGTCGCTGCAGGACCGCACCTGCCTCACCGGCATCGTGGGCAAAGAGCTGGTCGCGCGCTGGGGCGCCGGCGGCTTCGTCGGCCGCGCCTCGGGCCGCGCGTTCGACGCGCGGCGCGAGCTGGCGTATCCGCCCTATTTCGGCATGGACTTTTCCGTGCCGCTGCTCGATGCGGGCGACGTCAACGCGCGGGTGTGGGTGCGCATCCGCGAGATCGAGGCGAGCGAGCGCCTGCTGCGCCACTGGCTGTGGTCGGCGGTCGACGGGCCGATCCGCGCCGAGCTGCCGGCGGTGGACGAGCCGCGCGAAGGCGCCGCCATCACCGAGGCGTTCCGCGGCGACCTGTTTGTCTGGCTGCGCCTCGCCGGCGGCAAGGTCGCGCGCGCCCACGTGCGCGACGCCTCGGCGTTCCAATGGCCGCTGCTCGAAGCCGCGATCGAAAACAACATCGTCGCCGACTTCCCCCTGTGCAACAAGAGCTTCAACTGCTCGTACGCGGGACATGATCTGTGATGACTATGCAGATGACACGCTCGACGTTCCCCGGATGCGGTGCAGCGCGTAGCGGAGCGGAGCGGTGCACCGCTGATCCGGGGTCCACCTTGTCACGTCGCAACCTGGACCCCGGGTCTGCACCGCAGCACTGCGTGCTGCGGTGCGCCCGGGGAACGCCCTGAACATGCGCACCCTCCTCCTCCGCTCCCTCCTCCTCCCGCCCGCCACCACGGCGGCGCCGGCGCCGGGCGCGGCGGCGCTCGAGGAATTGGGCCGCACCCTGGAAGCGCGGGCGCGAAAACTGTTCGGCCGCTCGCTCGCCATCCGCGAGGTCGACGCCGGCTCGTGCAACGGCTGCGAGCTGGAGATCCACGCGCTCAACAATCCGGTCTACGACGTCGAGCGCTTCGGCATCCGCTTCGTCGCCTCGCCGCGCCACGCCGACGTGCTGCTGGTCACCGGCCCGGTGACGCGCAACATGAAGGTCGCGCTCGAGCGCACCTATGCGGCGACGCCCGATCCCAAATGGGTGGTGGCGGTGGGCGACTGCGGCTGCGGCTGCGGCGTGTTCGCCGGCAGCTACGCCGTGGTGGGCAGCGGCGCCGTCGCCGACGTGATCCCCGTCGACCTGCACATCCCCGGCTGCCCCCCGCGTCCCGCCGCGCTGCTCGAAGGCCTCATCGCCCTGGTGGACAAGGCGGCGGCATGAGGCTGCGTGGCTCAGATGAGGGCTGCGACCCTGGCGTGCCCGTGCTAGAGTAGCGATCGAAGGAACACGCCGATGCCGAAAGAGAACCTGTCCGTATCGATGCCGCCGAAGATGCGGTCGCTTGTCGAGAAAGAGGCGCGCCGCGGCAAGCGCAGCCGTTCCGCGGTCGTGCGGGATGCGCTGCAGCTCTATTTCAGGCTGCGCCAGATCGGGCACGAGACGCCGAGCGCAGGCGAACGCGCCTCGATAGAAGAGGGAAGGGGAGCGTACGAGCGAGGGGACGTCATCGCGCTCGACGACTGGCGGCATGCTTTGGGACTTGGTGATCACTAGACCTGCCGAACGCGATCTGAGAGCTCCCTCGATTGATGATCTGCGGCGCATCGATGCTGCGTTCGAAGCAATGCGCGCGAATCCCTATAGCGGGGACGTAAAGTTCCTGGCCGGCAGCCGAGGCGCACTGCGCAGGCGCATCGGTGCATGGCGAATTCTGTTCGAGGTTCACCAGCGCGAGCGCAAGGTGGTGATTCTCGGCGTGAAGCGCCGAACTTCCACGACGTATTGATCCCGGTTTCTGAGTGACCAACGCGGCGGGGAGGTGAGCCGAGCCGCGTTCCTCGGATGCGCTGCAGTGCGCGGCGAAGCAGCTGCGTTCCCCGGGCGCGCCGCAGCGCGAAGCGGTGCGGTGCAGACCCGGGGTCCAGATAATTTGCCGCCAACCTGGACCCCGGATCAGCGATGCACCACTCCGCTACGCTCCGTGCTGCATCGCATCCGGGGAACGCGCGCTGCGCCCGGGGAATGCGGCGCTACAGCGCCAGCTCGTCCGTGAGATCGCGCCACGCGGGGTTCTGCTTCTCGATCAGCGCGATCTTCCAGGCGCGGCGCCAGCGCTTGAGCACGCGCTCGCGCGCCCGCGCTTCGAGAATGGAGGCGTACTCCTCGAAATACACGAGCTTGTCGAGGCCGTAGGTCCGGGTGAATCCCGGGACCGCCTTCGCCCTGTGCTGGATCAGCCGCTGGATGAGATTGTTGGTGACGCCGACGTAAAGCGTGCCATTGCGGCGGTTGGCGAGGATGTAGACGAAGAAGCGGTCCATGGTGGCGTTCCCCGGATGCGGCAGCTGCGTTCCCCGGGCGCACCGCAGCACGCAGCGAAGCGGAGTGATGCGGTGCAGACCCGGGGTCCACCTTATCACGTCGCAACCTGGACCCCGGATCAGCGGCGCACCGTTCCGCTTCGCTCCACGCTGCGCCGCATCCGGGGAAACGCTAATCCCAAATCATCCGCGCCGCCTCCACCACCCGCGCGAGCTTGGCGCGTTCGTCGGCTTCGGTGACGGGGTTGCCGGCGGCGGTGGAGGCGAAGCCGCATTGCGGGCTGATGGCGAGGCGGTCGAGGTCGATATATTTGGTGGCGTCGTCGACGCGGCGGCGCAGCGCGTCGATCTCTTCCAGCACCGGCGTCTTGCTGCTCACCAGGCCGAGCACCACGGCCTTCGTCTTCGGCACGAAGCGCAGCGGGCGGAAATCGCCGGCGCGGGCGGTGTCGTACTCGAGCAGAAAATGCGTCACGTCGGCGCGGGCGAAGAAGCGCTCGGCGACCGACTCGTAGCCGCCTTCGGCAAGGTAGCGGCCGCGGAAATTGCCGCGACACATGTGCACGCCGACCGCCATGTTTTTGGCCGGCCGCCCGGCGACCGCCGCGTTGATGCCGTCGATGTAGAGGTCGACCAGCGCGTCCGGCTCGACGCCACCGGCGGAAATTTTCGCGCGGATCGCCGGGTCGCACAGCATGGCGATCGCCACCTCGTCGAGCTGCACGTAGCGGCAGCCGGCACCGGCGAGCGCGGCGATCTCCGCGCGGTAGACGGCGGCGAGGTCGGCGAAGAACGCTTCGGCGTCCGCATAGATGCCCGGCTCGGCGTAATCGGTGCAGCGATAGAAATGCATGGTCGAGGGCGCCGGCAGGGTGACCTTCGGCGTCGCCCGCGCGACACTCATCAAGAATTCGAACTCGTCGAGGGCGAGCGGGCGGGCGCGCTTGACCTTGGCGACCACGTGCGGCGCGGTGAAGTCGAGCTCCTGGCCCGCGCTGTCGCGGAACTTGAACGCGGCGGTGCGGATGGCGAGCCCGTCGAGCCGCTCGACGAAGCGTCCCCAGTACGAGCCGCGGCGAAACTCGCCGTCGGTGACGACCTCGAGACCGGTGTCCTCCTGCAGCCGCACCACGTCGCGGATCGCCGCGTCCTGGATGCGGGCGAATTCCTCATCGCCGATCTCGCCCGCCGCGTGCTGGCGGAACGCCTGGCGCAACGCCGGCGGCCGCAGCAGGCTGCCCACGTGATCGGCGCGGAAGGGCGGCACGCGCATCGAGACCTCCAGTGCATTCCCCGGGCGCAGCATAGCAGCAGCGTTCCCCGGGCGCAGCGCAGCACGTAGCGAAGCGGAGTGGTGCGCTGCAGACCCGGGGTCCAGAATTTGGCACGCAACCTGGACCCCGGGTCTGCAGCGCAGCACTTGCTGCGCTGCGCCCGGGGAACGCGGCGCGATTGACCGCATTCAGTCCGCCCGATCAAATGGGCGAAACGGGGAGGACCGCATGCGTGCACACATCATCGCCGCCGCCATCGCGGCGGCCGTTGCGGCGCCGGCGGCGGCGCAGGACGCCTACGTGGTGGGGCTGACCGGCGCGCTCACCGGGCCGCCGGCCTCGACCTACGCGCCGGCGGTCGAGGCGCTGCGCCTCTATGTCGAGCGCGTCAACGCGGCGGGCGGCGTCAACGGCAAGCCGATCCGCCTCGTCATCCAGGACGACGCGGCGGAGCCGTCCAAGGCCGCCGCCAACGCCAAGCGGCTGCTGACCCAGGAGAACGCGATCCTGCTGATCGAGGCGAGCCTGTCGTCGACCTACGCGCCGGTGGCCGGTGAAGCAAGCCGCGCGAACGTGCCGCTGCTGTTCGCCAGCTCCGTGTGCCCGAAGGAAGTGTACCCGCCGGCGGAGGAGCTGAAGTTCTGCACCACCGCGTTCGCGGCGACCTACGACAGCCGCGCCGCGCTCGCCTTCGTGAAGGAGACCGCGACCGCGCCGGTGCGCATCGGCTTCGCCGCCATGGCGATCCCGCTGTCGCGCGCCGAGATCGACTTCGCCGAGGAGCAGGCGAAGGCGCTCGGCATGAGCGCGGTCGACAAGGAGGTGATCCCGCCGCCGACGCCCGACTACACGCCGTTCGCCACCAAGCTCAAGGAGGCGGATCCCACCTGGGTGTTTTCGTGGGCGCCGTGGGTGACGCAGGTGCGAACCCTCGAGGCGCTGCGCCGGCTCGGCTGGACCGGCGACTACATCGCCTGGGCGCATCTCGAATCGGAAGGCGAGCTCAAGCGCCTCAAGGACGGCAAGCTCTACGTGATCGGCGCCAACGCGCTGTTCCAGGAAGACCTGCCGGTGCACCGCGAGATCGCCGACGCGGCGAGGAAGGCGGGCGTCGCCTATCCGCCCGAGCAGATGGCCGAAGGCTGGATCGCCGGCATGGTGGTGGAGGCGGCGCTCAAGGGCGCCGGCTGGCCGGCGACCGGCGCCACGCTCGCGCAATCGATGCAGGCGCTCAACGTCGACCTCAAGGGCTTGCGCGGCGGCCCGATCACGTGGACCAAGGACAACCATTTCCGCACGCGCCAGCACTACCGCATCTACCGCTGGGACCCCGACAAGAGCGCGATCGTGCGGGTGAAGGACTGGACGGGGTACGAGGTGAAGTGAGGCGCGTTCCCCGGGCGCACCGCAGCACGTAGCGCAGCGGAGTGATGCGGTGCAGACCCGGGGTCCAGATCGTTTGGTCGGTAAGATGGACCCCGGATCAGCGGCGCACCGTTCCGCTTCGCTCCGCAAGTCGGATGTTTCCGACTTGCGAATCAATAATGCCGGAAGTCGGGTATACCCGACTTCCGGTGCTGCATCGCATCCGGGGAACGCCACCCTCCGTCGCAGGACGGCGCTGCATCTGCTCGCCGAGCGCGCGCGGGCGGAGCCGGAGGGGGTGGCGTTCCGGGCGAAGCAGTTCGGCATCTACCGGCCGACGACGTGGCGGGCGTACGCCAACGCGGTGGCGCGCTGCGCGGCGGGGTTTGCGGCATTCGGGCTCGAGCGCGGCGAGCGCGTCGCCATCATGGGCGACGCCTGCGCCGAGTGGATGATCGCCGACCTCGGCGCGCAGGCGGCGGGCGCCATCACCTTCGGGGTCTATCCGACCGCGGCGGCGTCGGAGCTCGCCTATCAGATGAACGACGCCGGCGCCGCGATGTTCGTCGCCGAGAACCAGGAATACGTCGACAGGATATTGCCGCTCGCCGACAGGCTGCCGCAGCTGCGCAACGTCATCGTCATCGACGCCACCGCCATGTTCGACTACGACCACGCCAGGCTGACGACGTTCGCCGACCTGCTGGCGCGCGGCGGCGCCGAGCATGAGGACCGCGTCGCGGCGCTCGAAGCGATGGCCGCCGCGCTCGACCCGGGCGATCCCGCCTTCATCGTCTACACCTCCGGCACCACCGGCGACCCCAAGGGCGCGGTGGTGGCGCACTCAAAACATCTCGCCGGCTGTTACACGTTCGTCGATCACTGGCCGACCTTGGCGCGCCGCGACCATCGCACGGTGATCTACCTGCCGCTCTGCCACATCCTCGGCCGCGACGTCGCCGTCACGTTGCCGCTG
>DASPZC010000312.1:0-3176 GCA_035636455.1 Xanthobacteraceae bacterium | reverse complement strand
CCATCCCAACCATCGACCCCGGAGAGGCAACTGCTGCGCACCTCGACCATGTGGTCTCGCGCACCACGGTCATCGGGGCCGCGTATCTCGTGCTGGTATGCCTGTTGCCGGAAATTCTGATTCGCTACGCGGGAGTGCCGTTTTATTTTGGTGGCACGTCGCTCCTTGTCGTTGTCTGCACGACGCTCGACCTCGATGCGCAGCTCCGGGCCGAGCTGCAGTCAGGCTGACGGCGGCGGTCGATCAGTCTCTACAACTTATCGCGGGCGTGATCGTCCCGCCGATATCGGCCACCGCGGCGTGGACGCGCTGGCGCGCGAGCCAATCGAGGTCGACGGCGCGCTGCGCGATCCCCACCACGACCGGCACCCGGTGACGCCGGGCCAGCCGCTCGAGCGAGAACACGGACCACCAGGCACGAAACGCGACCCGGCTCCAGGTGCGGTCGTCCCAGCCGAGAAAGAGCATGTCGGGCGCATAGGCGCGCACCGCGCGATCGAGGTCCCATGGATAGATGACGATGATCCCGAGCCGCACCGGCCGCGCCTCCTTCCACGGGAACGACCGCGCGACGGGCGTGAACGCGAACACGACGGAGCGGTCGGCGAGGTTCGCCGCGACGAGCTTGTCGATGACCAGCGGGGCAAGGCCGCTCTCCTTGAGCTCGATGAACAGCTCGAGCTTCGTCTCAGACAAGAACGAGAGGGCGGCGTCGAATGTGAGCGTGCTTTCGACCGTGCGCGGCGGATCGTGCGACACCACCAGCGTCTTGGCGTCCGCCGCACGGCGCACGTCGAGCTCGATGCCGGAGATGCCGTCCGCGCCCGCCGCGCGCGCGAACGCGGCGAGCGTGTTCTCGTCCACGCCCGCCCGCCATCCGCGATGGGCGATGAGTTTCATGATCCGTTGCTAGCGAATCCACGGCGCGCGAACACCCTCTCCCCGCACGCGGGGAGAGGTGAAGAACAGAGAGCGTCATTTCCCCTCATCGTAATAATGCGTCTCGAGCAGGACACATCCGTTCTGCGAGGTGAACGGGCCGTGATAGACGCCGGGCGGGCGTACCGCATAGGTGTAGTTGCGGAACTGCTCGCCGCCCTTGCCGTGCTCGTCGTTGCCGACGATCAGGTCGCCCGAGAGCATGAACACCTCCTCCCAATATTCGTGCACGAAGGGCTTGGTCGAATAGGCGCCCGGCTCGATGCGCAGCAGACGGGTGCGGTTGCCGCGCTTGCTCGTCTCGTCGAGCGAGCCGGCGAGGATCTTTTCCCAGAACCCGGGCGGATAGCCGGGGATATGGTGCCAGTCCGCCTGCATGTCGAGCGTGTGGAACTCGTGGTGACCTTTGTCGAAGCCCATTGCTTCCTCCGTTGAACGTGAGATTTCCTGCCTGGCCTAGCAGACCGTCACGAGCCCGGCGCGTACTGGCCGATCAGCGTCCATTTGCCGTCCTGCAGCTGGACGACATAGACCGGCTTGAGCGCGTCGCCGTTGGCGCCGAACGAGATCGAGCCTTCGAGCGCGGGGAAATCCTTCATCTTGCGCAGCTCGTCCTTGATCGCCGTGCGCTCGGCGGCGAGCTTTGCCGGATCGCCGCCCACCTTCGCCGCCTTCATCGCGTTGGCATAGAACAGCACGATGTCGTAGGTCGCCGCGTCGAACTGCGCCGCGGTGGTGCGGTCGAGGCCGGCCGCCTTGGCACGCTTGGCGAACTCGGCCTGGAACGCCTTGGTGCGATCGTTGAGGTCGGCGTAGAAGGTCGTCGGAATGGTGGTGCCGTTGCCGGCCGCGCCCATCTGCCGGCCGAGCTCGGGATCGGCGATGGTCGAGCCGGCGACGAGCCAGCCCTTGTGGCCCTGGCGCCGCAATTCCTGAACGAGCCGCGTCGCCGGCTCCGGACCGGAGCCGACTCCGATCAGGTCGGTCGGCTGGCCCACCAGCTGGGAGACCTGGGCGGAAAAATCGAAGCTCTGAGTCTGGAAAGTGACGCTGAGCTTCACGTCGGTGCCGAACTTCTTCATGACGCCGGGCAAAACATTCTCGCCCATCACCTTGGAGATCACGTCGTCGGTCGCATAGGCGATCGCCGCGGTCTTGGTGGCAAAGCCCTTGGCCTGGAGCGCGCGCATGACGCGCTCGAACATGTAGCCCTCGTCGGAGGTGTTGCGGAAGGCATACTGGAACGGCTCGGCGAGCTTGGGCGCCGAGGACGCCATCGACATCGACACCACGCCGACCCGGTCCGCCGCCGGAAACACCACGCGGCATTCGCTCGAACTCAACGGGCCGATGACGGCGAGCACCTTGTCGTCCTCGCCGAGCTTGCGCAGGCCGACGACCGCCTGGTCGGGCTTGCCGGCGGTGTCGAAGGCGACGATGCGCAGCTTCCGGCCGGCGATGCCGCCGGCGGCGTTGATCTCGTCGACGGCGATCTGCGCTCCGATCTCGTTGGTCTTCGAGAAGGTGGCGAAGGGACCGGCGGCCGACGGCAGGTAGCCGAGCAGAATGTCCTGGGCGGCGGCGCTTGCGCTCCACAGCGCGGCCAGCAAAGCCGCGACGGCTCCCAGCAAACGGGTGTTCATCGTTTCTCTCCTCTGGTCGATTTCTTTATTTCATTTCTACGGCAGCTCACGCAACCGGAACCGACGCCCCCTCCCCGCTCCGGCCGCCGGCGCCGGCCTGTCCGAGGTAGGCATCCTGCAACCGATGGTCGGCGAGGATGCGCTCGGGCGTGCCTTCGATCGCCACCCGGCCAAGCTCGAGCACGTAGGCGCGGTGGGCGAGCCCGAGCGCGCGGTGGATGCTCTGCTCCACCAGCAGAATGCTCAAGCCGTTGTCGCGATTGAGCGCCCCGATCAGCGCGAACACCTCGTTGGCGACGAGCGGACTGAGGCCGAGCGACGGCTCGTCGAGCATCATCACCTTGGGACCGGCGAGCAGCCCGCGCCCGATCGCCAGCATCTGCTGCTCGCCGCCCGACAGGACGCCGGCCGGATTGTGCCGGCGCGCGGCGAGCTTGGGGAAGCGCGCATAGACGCCGGCGATCTCCGTATCGACGGCGCGGCGGTCGCGCCGGTTGAACGCTCCCATCAGCAGGTTCTCATGCACGGTGAGGCTGGTCACGATGCGGCGCCCTTCCGGCACCAGCACGAGGCCATCACGCACGCGCCGCGCCG
>DASPZC010000311.1:0-5534 GCA_035636455.1 Xanthobacteraceae bacterium | reverse complement strand
TAGCCCGGGGCGACGCCGGCGGTCGAGCCGGTGAGGCGGCCACACCGGCAGGCGAGCCGGGCCTCGCGGCCGGTGCGCAGATCGGACGCGGCCGGGGACATGACGGTGTCGTTCATGAGGGGCCTCTGCCTGTAGGATGGGTTGAGCGCAAGCGAAACCCATCATCTGCTCGATTGCTGGCCGTGATGGGTTTCCCCCGGCCTTGGCCGGGGGGTCAACCCATCCTACGACCGCGCAGCTCGTAGAGCTTCTGCAAATTGAGCCAGTATTCCGCGCTGGTGCCGAACCAGTGCCCCAGGCGCAAAGCTGTATCTGCGGTAACGCCACGCTGGCCGTTGAGGATTGCGGTCACGCGGTTCACCGGCACGTCAATCTGCCGAGCCAGCTCGGCTGCCGACAGGCCAAGCTCCTCGAGCTCTTCGGCGAGATGCTCGCCGGGATGGATTGGTGTGCGGGCCATGACCGCATTGTAGGATGGGTTGAGCGAAAACGAAACCCATCATCTGTTCAATTGCTGGACCGTGATGGGTTTCCCCCGGCCTTCGCCGGGGTCAACCCGTCCTACAGCTATCCCTTCCGTCCCTGCTCCACCAGGTCGCGGAATTTCTTCACGTTGGCCTCGCCGGCGTAGTCGGCGATGCGCTTGTAGGCGCGCTCCATGCGGGCGCGGAACGGGGCGAGGTCGGGGAGCGTCACCTGCATGCCGGCGGCGGCGAGCTTGTTGATCTGGTCGGCCTCGTCGTCGGCGATCAGCTTGCGCATGAGGTCGCCGGCGGCGGCGCTCTCCTCGTGGAAGATCGCCCGCTGCTCGGGGGTGAGCTTCTTCCAGGTGGCGGCGCCGACGGTGTGGATCATGTTGTCGTACACGTAGCGGGTGACGGCGAGGTGCTTCTGCACCTCGTAGAACTTGTTGAAGTAGATCACCGGGATCGGATTCTCCTGGCCGTCAACCACTTCTTGCGACAGCGCGAGGTAGAGCTCAAGCGGCCTCCCACTACAATCCCAGCCACCGCGGCAGCCACAGGGAGATCGCCGGGATGTAGGTCACCAGCATCAGCACCAGGAACATGACGCCGTAGAACGGCCAGATGCGGCGCATCACGTCCTCGATCGTGACCTTGCCGACGGCGCAGCCGACGAACAGGATCGCGCCGACCGGCGGGTGGCACAGGCCGATGCCGAGATTGAGCAGCATGATCATGCCGAAGTGGACCGGATCGACCCCGAAATTCATCATCACCGGCAGCAGGATCGGCGTCGAGATCAGGATCGACGGCGCCATATCGACCAGGCAGCCGAGGATCAGCAGCAGGATGTTGATCAGGAAAAGAATCACGTTCTTGTCGCTGGAGATGGTGAGGAAGAACGCGGTGATCTTCGCCGGCATCTGGGTGAGCGCCATCACGTAGCCGACGCTCGAGGCGCAGGCGATCAAGGTCATCACCATGGCGACGGTGCTCAAGGTGCGGTGCACCAGCGCCGGCAGGTCGCGCCAGCGGTAGTCGCGGTAGATGAACATGGTGACCAGGAACGCCCACACGCAGGCGACCGCGCCGGCCTCGATCGCCGTGAACACGCCGCCGAGGATGCCGCCGAGAATGATCACCAAGGTGATCAGGCCCCATGCCGCCTCGACCGTGATGGTCACCGCCTCGCGCGCCGGCACGGTCTGGCCGCGCGGATGGCCGTCGCGGTAGGCCATGACCAGACACAGGATGACGAGGGAGAACCCGAGCAGCAGGCCCGGCACCACCCCGGCCATGAACAGGCTGATGATCGAGATGGTGCCGCTGGTGGCGAGCGAATAGATCACCGCATTGTGGCTCGGCGGCACGAGCAGCGCCTGCACCGAGGCGGTGATCGTCACGTTGGTGGCGAAGACCCGCGGATAGCCGGCCTTCTCCATCTGCGGGATCATCACCGAGCCGATCGCCGAGGTGTCGGCGACGGCGGAGCCGGAAATGCCGCTGAGGAAGGTGGTCGCCACCACGTTGACCACCGACAGCCCGCCGCGCAGCCGGAAGAAGCCGACCAGCACGTCGGCGAAGCGCACCAGGCGCCGCGCCATGCCGCCCTCGGCCATGATGGCGCCGGCCAGCACGAAGAACGGGATGGTGAGCATCGCCACCTTGCTCACCCCGTCGGAAATTTTCAGCATCACCGCTTCGAGCGGAATGCCGATCCATGCGGCGCCGGCGATCGCCGCGAGCGCGAGCGCATAGGCGATCGGCACCCCGATCAGGAAGCACGCGAACATCGTCACCAGCAGAACGAAAATGTCCATCGCGGCGTCTCTGCGAAGATTATTGTTTGAGCATGATCTTTTCCGAAAATCGGTACCCGCTTTTCGGGATCGTGCTCTATTCGAAGGCGGTGGCCGCGCCGTGCGCGGGGTCCGGCGCGGGCTCGGGCGGCGGCCCGATGAGGATGCGCTCGATGACGAACAGCAGAAGAATGAAACCGCCGACCGGGATCGGCAGATAGGTCACGCCGACCGAGAGGAAGGGGAAGTCGGCGATGGTGTTGTCCCAGGTCGCATCGACGAGCTTGATGCCCCAATGGACCATGAACAGCGCCATCAGGGCCATCAGCCCCTCGACCACCAGATGGACCGCACGCCGCGGGCGGCCGGGCAGCATGTCGACGAAGAAGCCGACGTTCATGTGCAGCCCGCGCCGGTAGCAGCCGGCGGCGCCGAAGAAGGTGAGCACGATGGTGAGCAGCACCGCCATCGGCTCCGGCCACGAGGCGGCGGAGTTGAGCACGTAGCGGGTGAACACCGCCCACGGGATGACGGCGGAAATCAGCACCAGCGCCACGCCCGCCACGAACGCGCAGGCGAGGTAGAGTTGGTCCATGAGCAGGCGATAGAAGCGCAACATTCAGGCTCCCAGATCTGCTGCGCCCTCATGGTGAGGAGCCGCGCACCGATCTCGGGTTTATCCGAGATCGGCAATTTTGATGCGCAAGTCGGCTACAGCCGACTTGCGTGCGGCGTCTCGAACCATGGCCACAGACTCGCCCGCTGCCATCCTTCGAGACGCTCGCTTCGCGAGCTCCTCAGGATGAGGCCGGAGTTTGTTGCTTGGGATTCACGCTACTCGACCGCCTGGATGCGCTTGATCATCTCGGCGAACTTCGGCCCGTACTTGTCCCACACCGGCTTCACCGCCGCCTGGAACGGCTTCTTGTCCTTCAACTCGATGATCTGGATGCCGGCCGCCTTGGCCTTCTCCAGCGCCTGGGCCTCGTATTTCTGCCACAGCACCCGCTCCTCGAGCTGCGCCTCGCGGCCGAATTTCTTGAGCAGCTCCTGCTCGTCCTTCGACAGCGTGTCCCAGGCCTTCTTGGAGAACACCAGCATTTCCGGGACGATCAGGTGCTCCGTCAGCGTGTAGTACTTGGCGACCTGATAGTGGTTGTCGAACACGAAGCTCGGCGGGTTGTTCTCCGCCCCGTCGACGACCCCGGTCTGCAGCGCGCTGAACACCTGGTCGTAGCCCATGGCGACGCCGTTGCCGCCGAGCGCGTTCATCATGTCGACAAACATCGGGTTGCCCATCACGCGCACCTTCAAACCCTTGAGGTCGTCGATGCCGTTGATCGGCTTCTTGGTGTCGTAGATGCTGCGCGCGCCCGCATCCATCCAGCAGATGCCGATGAGGCCGGCCTTGGGATTGCCGGTGACCTTGTCGAGCAATTCCTGGCCGATCGGCCCGTCGATCACCTTCTGCATGTGCGCGGTGTTGCGGAACAGGAACGGCAGGTTGAAAACGTTGAGGTCGTCGATCACCGGGCCGAGCGCGCCGACGCTGACGCGGGCGAACTGAATGGCGCCGACCTGCGCTTGCTCGATCGCCTCCTTCTCGCCGCCGAGCTGCATGGAGGCGAACATCTGCACGCTGAGCCGGCCGTTGGTCGCCTTTTCGAGCTTCTTGCCGAGGTTCTCGACCGCCTCGACGGTCGGATAGCCGGCCGGGTGCACGTCCGAGGCCTTGAGCGCCATCTTCGCCTGGCCGAACGCGGGCGCGCTAAAGGCCGCAAGCGCGAGCGCGGCGGCGCTCGCCTTGAGCACGTCGCGGCGATGCATGACACGTTGCTGCATGGTCTCCTCCCTGTGGCGGTCGTTTACGACCCGGCTTGCTTATATACTAATATATCAGTACAAGCCAAGCCGGAAAATGGCCTTGCGAGGAGCCCTGACCGTGCCCGCACCGAGACGGCAGATCCACCCCACCGCGCCGAGACGGCGGACGGAGCTTATGACCCCCCAGCCGGCGCGGACGACCGGGCACGGGCGCGCCAACACCGCCGCCCACCTGATCTATCGCGAGCTGCGCGAGGACATCGTCTCGATGCGCCGCGCGCCGGGGCAGCCGATCGTCGAGAAGGAGATCGCGGTGGCGCGCGGGGTGAGCCGCACGCCGGTGCGCGAAGCGTTGCTGCGGCTCGCCGACGAGGCGCTGATCGAGATCTTCCCGCAGTCGGGCACGTTCGTGGCGCGCATTCCGGTCGGCGCCCTGCCGGAGGCGATCCTCATCCGCAAGGCGCTGGAGGAAACGAGCGCGCGGCTCGCCGCCGAGCGCGCGCAGGCGCGCGATATCGCGCGGCTGCATGCCCTGATGAAACGGCAGCGCCAGGTCGAAAGCCGCGGCGACCGCGAGGGCTTTCACCAGGCGGACGAGGCGTTCCATGCCGCCATTGCCGAGGCCGCCGGCCATCCGGGAATCTGGCGCTTCGTCGAGCAGGTGAAGATCCAGATCGACCGCTATCGCCGGCTCACCTTGCCGGTGCCCGGCCGCATGCGCCGGGTGCTCGGCGAGCACGCCGCCATCGTCAGCGCGATCGAGGCGCACGACCCGGCGCGCGCCGCCGCGGCGATGACCGCGCATCTCGACGGCCTCGCCGCCAGCATCGCCGACGTGCGCGATCTCAATCCGGACTATTTCGTCGACGGCGGCGCGCCGGCGAAAATTCTGTCCGCCTGAGCAAAGCCATGGCCGAGACCGGCGCCCCGATCGAGCAGCGGTTCGACGCCTACCGGCGCCTGTTCGATCTCTCCGGCAAGACCGCGCTCGTGCTCGGCGCCGCCTCGGGCATCGGCAAGGCGTCGGCCGAGGCGCTGGCGGCGCTCGGCGCGGTCGTCATCTGCGCCGACAAGAACAAGAAAGGCGTCGAGGCGACGGCCGCGGAGATCGGCACGCTATCCCCGGCCGAGGCGCACGTGGTCGATGCGGGAAACTCCGCGGACATCGACCGGCTGGCGGCGGCGATCGCAACGGACCAGCCGCGCCTCGACATCGCGCTGACGACGCCGGCAGTCCACGTGCGTAAATCCATGCTCGACTACACCGACGCGGAGTACGACCGCGTGGCCGATTTGAACCTGCGCGGCACCTTCTATTTCCTGCGCGCGTTCGGCCGCATGATGACCAAGCAGGGCGGCGGCAGCCTGATCGCCTCCTCCTCGGTGCGCGCCATGACGCTCGAGCCCGGGCTCGCCATCTACGGCGCCACCAAGGCCGGCATCATCC
>DASPZC010000310.1:0-2222 GCA_035636455.1 Xanthobacteraceae bacterium | reverse complement strand
GGCCATGGCGCGGTGGCGAAGGCGCCAAACCCCTGATAAAAGGCGCGCGGTTCGGCACTAACGAGAGCGAGCGATGCGCAAGGCAAGAGTCACGCGCACCACCAAGGAGACCGACGTCGAGGTCGCGGTCGATCTTGACGGCACCGGCGCGGGCTCGATCGCGACCGGGATCGGCTTCTTCGATCACATGCTCGACCTCCTGGCGCGCCATTCGCGCATCGACATCGCCGTCAAGGCCAAGGGCGACCTGCACATCGATCACCATCACACCACCGAGGACGTGGGCATCGCGCTCGGCCAGGCGGTCAGGGAAGCGCTCGGCGACATGAAGGGCATCACCCGCTATGCCGACGTGCACGTGCCCATGGACGAGGCGCTCACCCGGGTGGCCGTCGACATTTCCGGGCGGCCGTTCCTGGTGTTCAAGGCCGAGTTCGGCCGCGACAAGGTCGGCACTTTCGACACCGAGCTGGTGCGCGAATGGTTTCAGGCCTTCGCGATGAATGCCGGCATGACGCTGCACGTGGAGACGCTGTACGGCTCGAACGACCATCACATTGCCGAGTCGTGCTTCAAGGGTTTGGCGCGGGCGTTGCGCGCCGCGATCGCCATCGACCCGCGCGCGGCCGGCGAAGTCCCCTCGACCAAGGGGCGTCTCGGCGGCTAGCCGAATTTTTGGCTCTTTCAGAGCTGAATCGAACGAAGCGAGAGAACGCGATGGCAGTCTATACGGTGCATGAACCGCCGCGCCGCCACGACGATGCGCTCGCCCATACGGAGCGCTTCGTATTCGTGCGCGACGGCTTCTCGTGGAGCGCATTCCTGTTCGGCCCGCTGTGGATGCTGCGGCACCGGCTGTGGCTCGCGCTGATCGGATATTTGATTGTTGTGGCCGGCATCGTCGCGGCGCTGCGCGCGGTGAGCGGCGCCGCCGACGCCGTTATTCCGGTCGCGCTGCTGCTCGCGCTCCTCATCGGCTTCGAGGCGCCGAGCCTGCGGCGCTACGGCCTCAAGCGCCGCGGGTGGAAATACCTCGGCGTCGTGGTGGCGGACGATCTCGAAGCGGCCGAACGGCGCTTCTTCGACGCCTGGGTGGCCGCGCCCGCGCGCCGTCCCGCGCCGCCGCCGTCACCCCCGCCGGGCGCGACCCCGCCGCCGCCTGCGTCATCGCCCGGCATCATCGGCCTCTTCCCCGAGCCGGGAGCGCGGGCGTGAGCGTCGCCATCGTCGATTACGGTTCCGGCAACCTGCACTCGGCCGCCAAGGCGTTCGAGCGCGCGGCGCGCGAGTCGGGCGGCGATCAGCCGATCATGGTGACGAACGATCCCGACCGGGTGCGCCGCGCCGACCGGGTGGTGCTGCCGGGCGTCGGCGCCTTCGCCGATTGCCGCCGCGGCCTCGACGCGGTGTCCGGCATGGTCGAGGCGCTGGAGGAAAGCGTGCGCCGCAACGGCCGGCCGTTCCTCGGCATCTGCGTCGGCATGCAGCTGATGGCCGAGCGTGGCCGCGAGTACGAGGTGGTCGACGGGCTCGGCTGGATCCCCGGCGAGGTCGACCGCATCGCGCCGCGCGACCAAAATCTCAAGATCCCGCACATGGGCTGGAACACCCTTAACGAGGTGCGATCGCACCCGCTGCTGGACGATATCCCGCTCGGGCCGCAGGGCCTGCATGCCTATTTCGTCCACTCCTATCATCTCAACGCAGCGGACCGCGATTGTCTGGTCGCCCAGGCGGACTATGGCGGCCCGGTCACCGCGATGGTGGCGCGTGACACCTGCGCGGGCACCCAGTTTCATCCGGAAAAGAGCCAGCGGCTCGGGCTCGCGTTGATCGCCAATTTCCTCAAGTGGGCGCCGTGATCCTCTATCCGGCGATCGACCTCAAGGACGGGTTGTGCGTGCGCCTCGAGCAGGGCGACATGGCGCGCGCCACCGTGTTCAACCACGATCCGGCCGCGCAGGCGAAAATATTCGCGGGCCAGGGCTTCGAATATCTGCACGTGGTCGATCTCGACGGCGCGTTCGCCGGCAGGCCGATGAACGCCCGCGCGGTCGAGCGCATCCTCGCGGCGGTGACGGTCCCGCTCCAGCTCGGCGGCGGCGTTCGCGGCCTCGCGACGGTCGAATCCTGGCTCGGCAAGGGCGTGAGCCGCGTCGTCATCGGCACCGCGGCGGTGCGCGATCCCGCCTTCGTCAAGGCCGCGGCCAAGCGCTTCCCCG
>DASPZC010000309.1:0-1943 GCA_035636455.1 Xanthobacteraceae bacterium | reverse complement strand
CGCAAGGTCGCATCCGCCGCCGGCAACGGCGCGACGAAGCCGCCGCGCCGCGCCGCCACAAAGCGCGCCGAGCCGAAGGCGGCGGCAAAACCGGCGCGCCGACGGCCCGCCTAGGCGCGAGGCTGGATCAACGCCATGCGTCCTTCGAGACGCCCGCGTTGCGGGCTCCTCAGGATGACGTTCTTTCTTAATGCCATCATAAACTTACGTCATCCTGAGGAGGCGCGAAGCGCCGTCTCGAAGGACGCACGGGCGCTTCCGCAAATCTGCTGCGCGGGCTCCTCAGGATGACGTTCTTTCTTAATGCCATCACAAACCTACGTCATCCTGAGGAGGCGCGAAGCGCCGTCTCGAAGGACGCACGGGCGCTTCTGCAATCCTGACGATGGGTGGCTTTCTCTATATCCTGATTTGTCGTGACGGCTCGTATTACGTCGGATGCACGAGCAGTAGTTTGGAAAGGCGGTTGGCCGAACATCAGGCCGGCACCCACGACGGTTACACCGCACACCGGCGGCCGGTCCGTCTCGTATTCCAACAGGCCTTCGAGAGCATCGAGGACGCCATCGCCGCCGAGCGGCAGATCAAGGGCTGGCGCCGTGAGAAGAAGGAAGCATTGATCCGCGGCGACTATCCGGCGCTCCCGGTGCTGGCCAGCCGGGCCGAGCGAGCTGAGATTGAACCGTCGCCGAAGTAATCCGCCGGGCCTCCCGACGCCCGAGGCGCTGATCGAATTCCTGCGCGACAACCCGGGCTCGGTCGGGACGCGCGAAATTGCCCGGGCCTTCGGGCTGGGGCCGGCCGAACAGCCGGCGCTGCGCGACATGCTGCGGCGGGTCGGGCGCTCCGGGGAGCTGGTGCGTGCCGCCAACCGCAAATTCGTCGCCGGGCCGGCGCTCCCCGAGATCATGCCGGTCGAGCGCGTCGGCAGCGATGCCGACGGCGTCCCCCTGGCCCGGCCGGTTGCCTGGTCGGCAAGCGGCGAGGCCCCGGATTTTCGCCTGATTGGCGCGGCCGGCGACGAGCTCCTACCCGGCCAGCGCGCACTGGCGCGGCTGATCCGCCGCGCTTCGGGCGAGATCGAGGCCGAGATCATCCGCCGCCTCGACGAAGGCGCCGGCCGCATCGTCGGGATCTTCCGCCGGACGCGCGATGGCGGCGAGGTGATCCCGGTCGACCGCCGCGACAAGGGCGAGTACCGGGTGCTCGGCCATGATGCGGCCGGGCTTGCCGATGACGAGCTGGTGGTCGCCGAGGAGCTGCCGTCGCGCCGCTTCGGCAGGCGCGCCCGGATCCTCGACCGCCTCGGCCCGGCGAACGCGCCCGGGGCGATCAGCCGGATGACGATCGCCGCCTTCGACATTCCCACCGAGTTTCCGCCGGCTGCGCTGGCCGAGGCCGCCGCGGCGCGGCCGGCCGATCCTGCGGGCCGTGCCGATCTGCGCGAACTCGCGCTGGTCACGATCGACGACAGCGACGCGCGCGATTTCGACGATGCGGTCTGGGCCGAGCCCGACCCGGATCCGGGCAATTCCGGTGGTTGGCACATTGTCGTCGCGATCGCCGATGTCAGCGCCTATGTCGCCCCGGGCAGCGCGCTCGACCGCGAGGCGCTCCGCCGCGGCAACTCGGTCTATTTCCCCGACCGCGTCGTGCCGATGCTGCCGGAGGCGCTGTCCAACGATTTGTGCTCGCTGGTGCCAGGCGCCGACCGGCCCTGCCTCGCCGTGCATCTGTGGATCGATCCCGCCGGGCGCAAGCGGCGGCACCGCTTCGAACCGGCGATCATGCGCTCGGCAGCACGGCTGACCTACGATCGGGTCCAGGCGGCGCATGACGGAAGCCTAGCGGAACAGTTGCGGGTCCCGCCCGACCGGCTCGCCGCGCTGTACGGCGCGTTCGCCGCCCTTGACACGGCGCGGCGCGCGCGCGGCGCGCTGGAG
>DASPZC010000308.1:0-9007 GCA_035636455.1 Xanthobacteraceae bacterium | reverse complement strand
GGGGGCCTCTGAGGAAGTGCGCGTCGCGTAGAGGCCCCCTCACCCGACGCGCTCCGCGCGCGTCGACCTCTCCCCGCAAGCGGGGAGAGGTGAGAGGCGCAAACCCACTTGACTAGGTGGGTTGCCTCCCCGAGCCTGCCGACGCGTCGATCAAGGGGGATCGTAGCCGCCATGGCCGGGTCCGTGCCGCACGTCTTCTTCGGCCTCGATCCCATGCTGGTGTCGACGGTGATCCTGCTGATCACCTACGGCGCGATCATCTGGGACAAGCTCAATCGGGCGATCGTCGCGCTGCTCGGCGCGTCGGTGATGATCGTCATCGGCGCGCTCGACCAGAAGGAGGCGATGGCCGGCGTCGACTGGAACACGATCGGCCTCCTCACCGGCATGATGATCCTGGTGTCGATCTCGCGCCGCTCCGGCATGTTCCAGTACGTCGCCATCTGGTCGGCGCAGCGCGCCCGGGCGAACCCGGCCGGCATCCTGCTGCTGCTGCAGGTCACCACCGCCGTCGTCTCCGCGCTGCTCGACAACGTCACCACCGTGCTGCTGATCGTGCCGGTCACCCTCGTCATCACCAAGGAGCTGGAGGTCCCGCCCTACCCGTTCCTGTTCGGCGAGGTGCTCGCCTCCAACATCGGCGGCACCGCGACTTTGATCGGCGACCCGCCCAACATCCTGATCGGCTCGCTCGCCGGCCTCGACTTCAACGCTTTCGTCGTCCACCTGACGCCGGTCATCATCGTGGTGATGGCGGCGCAGGCGCTGATGACCCACCTGGTGTGGGGCAAATCGATGAAGTCGACCCCGGAGCATCGCGCCCGGATCATGGAGATGAGCGCCAACGACACCATCCTCGACTGGGTGCTGCTCAGGCAATCGGTCGCGGTGCTGGCGGTCGTCATCCTCGCCTTCATATTCTCCCGCCAGCTTCGCGCCGAGCCGGCGACCATCGCCATGGCCGGCGCGGCGATCCTGATGTTCCTCGACAACTGGCAGCACCACAACGAGCGGCAGTCGGAGAACGTGCACAGGACGTTCGGCGACGTCGAGTGGATCACCATCTTCTTCTTCGTCGGCCTGTTCATCGTCGTGCACGGCGTCGAGGTCGGCGGACTGCTCCAGCTGCTCGCCAACAAGCTGGTGGCGGCGACCGGCGGCGACATGGCGACCGCCGGCTATTCGATCCTGTGGGCGTCGGCGTTCCTCTCGGCGATCATCGACAACATCCCGTTCGTCGCCACCATGATCCCGCTGATCAAGAGCATGGCGCCGGCCTATGGCGGGGCGGAGCGGATCGAGCCGCTGTGGTGGTGCCTCTCGCTCGGCGCCTGCCTGGGCGGCAACGGCACCCTGATCGGCGCCTCGGCGAACCTGACGGTGGCAGGCCTCGCCGAGCGCAACGCCGTCCCGTTCCGGTTCCTGACCTACACCTTCTATGCCTTCCCGATGATGGTCGTCTCGGTCGCGATCTGCCATGTCTACGTGTGGTGGCGGTACTTCTGACCGGAGCGCCGCCGACTCAATCAGCGGCTGGAGAGGACGCCGCCGTAACTTTCGATTGACGCGGTTCGCAGCGGCAGAAATAAGTAGCTTGATCGCGGCGGGGCGGCCGCCGCGGTCGCGCCGGCGGGCGGAGAACGCGAAGGGCGTCGGGCGCAACCCGCGCCGGAGGGCAAGCCAAGGTGGACAAGCTCCTGAGGGTGAGCCGCACCATCGACGCGGGCAACGCCTGGATCGGCCGGCACGTGAGCTGGATCATCCTCGTCACCGTGCTGATCTCGGCGGCCAACGCCACCGTGCGCAAGGTCTTCGACACCTCGTCGAACGCCTGGCTCGAGCTGCAGTGGGTCTTGTTCAGCATCGTCTTCCTGCTGTGCGCGCCGTGGACCTTGCTGCTCAACGAGCACATCCGCATCGACATCGTCAACAACCTCTTGCCGAAGCCGGTGCGCAACGTCATCGACCTGGTCGGGCACGCCGTCTTCCTGCTGCCGCTCACCCTCCTGATGGTCTACATGGCCTATCCGTTCTTCATCCGCTCGCTTCTCATCAACGAGCAGTCCGGCAACGCCGGCGGCCTGCCGCAATGGCCGGCAAAATCGCTGGTCCTCATCGGCTTCGGGCTGCTGCTGTTCCAGGGCATTTCCGAACTGATCAAGCGCATCGCGATCATGCGCGGCGCGCTCGCCGATACGGCGTCCGGAGGCGGTCACTTCGCCGCCGCCGAGGAGGAAACCAAGCGCCTGCTCGCCGAGCTGAAGAACGAGCCCCACTGACCCGCGAACGGCCCGGAGCGACCAACGATGATCGTGGAGCTGCTCGCCCAGCACATGGCGCCGATCATGTTCGCGGCGCTGGTGCTCTTCCTGCTGCTCGGCTATCCGGTCGCGTTCTCGCTCGCCGCCAACGGCCTGATCTTCGCGGTGATCGGCATCGAGATCACGCATCAGTTCGAGCCGAGCTTCCTGCAGGCGCTGCCCGAGCGCATCTACGGGGTGATGGCCAACGATACCCTGCTGGCGATTCCGTTCTTCACCTTCATGGGACTGATCCTCGAACGATCCGGGATGGCGGAGGATCTGCTCGACACGATCGGCCAGTTGTTCGGCACCGTGCGGGGCGGGCTCGCCTACGCGGTGATCTTCGTCGGCGCGCTGCTGGCGGCGACCACCGGCGTGGTCGCCGCCTCGGTGATCTCGATGGGCCTGATCTCGCTGCCGATCATGCTGCGCTACGGCTACGACCGCCGCGTCGCGTCGGGCGTCATCGCGGCTTCCGGGACGCTCGCGCAGATCATCCCGCCGTCGCTGGTGCTCATCGTCATGGCGGACCAGCTCGGCCGCTCGGTCGGCGACATGTACGAAGGCGCGTTCGTTCCCGGCGTCTGCCTGGCGGCCCTCTATGCGTTTTACGTGAGCCTCGTCACGATCTTCTACCCCAAGGCGGCGCCCGGGCTTCCGGTCGAGGACCTGCTGCACAAGGAGCCGGACGGCCGGCGCGGCGTGTGGCAGCTCGGCGTCCTGACGGTGTTCTCCGGCGTGGTCGGCTACTACGTGATGATGCAGACGCAGGTGAGGGCCGGCGCCGACTTCGTGATCCTGACCATGTCGGTGGCCATCGCCGTGTCCTTCGTCAGCGCGGTGCTCAGCCGCCTGCTGGGGAGCCAGCGGATCGTCCTTGTCGCCGCGCTCACCGGCGCCCTCGCGCTCATCGGCTACGGCCTGGAACAGAGCGGATGGGAACGCAGCTCCCTGCTCATCCAGGCGCTGGCGGCCGGCGCGCTTTACGCGTTCATCGCCGCCGCGATCGAACGCCAGTTCGGGATTCGCCTGATCTCGGTGCTGGCCCAGCAGGTCGTGTTCGTCATGGTGCCGCCGCTCGCCCTGATCTTTCTCGTGCTCGGCACGATCTTCATCGGGGTCGCGACCCCGACCGAGGGCGGCGCCATGGGGGCAACCGGGGCGCTGGCGCTCGCGGCGATCAAGGGGCGGTTCAAGTGGGACATGGTGCGCCAGGCCGCCGAAACGACCGCCAAGCTCTCGGCCTTCGTGCTGTTCATCCTGGTCGGCGCGCGCGTGTTCTCGCTGACCTTCTACGGGGTGAGCGGCAACAGGTGGGTGGAGGAGCTTCTCGTCAGCCTCCCCGGCGGCCAAGTCGGGTTCCTGATCTTCGTCAACGCGTTCGTGTTCCTGCTGGCCTTCTTCCTCGACTTTTTCGAGCTCGCCTTCATCGTCATACCCCTGCTCGGCCCGGCGGCCGAGCGGCTCGGCATCGACCTAATCTGGTTCGGGGTGATCCTCGGGGTCAACATGCAGACCTCGTTCATGCACCCGCCGTTCGGATTCGCGCTGTTCTACCTGCGCTCGGTCGCGCCGAAGGAATCTTATATCGACCGGATCACCAAGAAACGAATGCCCGGGGTCACGACCGGCGAGATCTATTGGGGCGCGGTCCCCTTCGTGGTCATCCAGTGCATCATGGTCGGCCTCGTCATCGCCAGTCCGTGGATGGTGATGCACTACAAGCGCGGCCTGTCGCAGATGGATCCGTCGAAGGTGAAGATCGAAATCCCGCAGATCGAGGCGCCGCCGCCGCTCGATTTCTCCGACCCGACGAAGCTGCGGTAGGTCAGTGATCAGTGATCAGTGATCAGAGAATACCCCCTCTGATAACTGGTAACTGATAACTGATTACTGGTCCTACCGTCCCGTCCGGGCGAGCGAGTGCACCCAGCCGGCCATGCGGGCCTTGGCGTTGTCGATGTCCTTCCTGGAAAAGAAATCCTCCGGACGCACCCGGTCGACCGGATAGACCGGGCGCATGAAATCGCTCTCGTAGCCGAACGGCACCGTGGCATCGATGCCCATGCCGCCCTCGAACTGCGTGTTCGACGCGGTCCACTGCTTCTCGCCGGCGGTCATGCGCTCGGCCGGCATGAAGGTCTGGCCGCGGCCGCCGGGGATCGGGTTGAGGATGTCGGTCTTCGGGTTGACCCGCGTGGTCAGGCACCACATCACGTCGTCCATCGAGTAGGGATCGGTGTCCTCGCTCACCGCGATGGCGAGCCGCATGCCCTGCGAGCAGGACAGGATGGCGCCGAGGAAGTTGCGCTGCCAGCCCTCGTCGATCTGGTGGCGCTTCTTGACCTGGATGATGCACCCGCCCCAGTCGGTCATGCAGTAGGGGATGACCACGTCCTGCACGATGCCGGGCTGCAGCCGGTTGCACAGCTCGAAGATCGTCGCCTCGCGCACGGTCGTGTCGATGTTGTGGTCGTCGAGCATGTGGACGCCGAGCGCGAAGATGATCGGCTTCGATTCCGGCCGGCGCATGGTCACTCCGGTGACGTGAAAGGTCGGCGCCTTGTAGGACTTGCCCATGTAGCCGGCCCATTCCGGGTGGAAGTGGTAGCGCCCCTGGATGCCGGCGTCCTCCGCCTCCTTGGTCTCGTAGCGCCGGTCGCGCGGATTGACGTAGCCTTCCAGCACCACCTCGGAATCGGCGAGCGCCATGGCGTCGACCGTGCGCGCCTTGACCAGGCGCACCGGCGCGCCCTGCACGGCGCCGGCAATGCCGATCTCGTCGCAGCCGTGCGGCATGATCGCATAGCCGAAACCGGCGCCGGCCAGCAGCGTGCAGACCGGCGGAACGCCGAAGCACATGGTGATCGGCACCGGCTCGTCCGACTTGTAGTATTTGTTGACCACCTGCCACATGTGCGAGCCGGGCGAGATCTGGAACGTGCCGACGTTGCCCCAGCGGAAATTCATGCGGTTGTAGCCGAGGTCGGAGCCGCCATCAAACTGCGGGCCGGTGACGCAGCGGATGCCCGAGCCGACCGTGAGCTCCGGCTCGACCGCGGTGTGGCGGATCGGCACCATGTACTTGTTCACGTCGTCCGGCTTCTCGATCACCATCTCCTGGCACGGCGCCTGGCCCTGCGGGATTTCCACCGGCTTGAGCGGATGGGACAGCGCATAGGCGAGCTTGCGCGTGCGCTCGACGTCGTCCTTCCAGCCGAACATCTTGTTGATGACGTTGATGTCGCCGAACAGATTCGTCACGACGCGGTGGAAAGGCTTGCCCTTGACCTTGTTGAACAGGACCGGGCAGCCGCCGTCGAGATGCTTCTGCAGGCCGGTGACCTCGAGATCCGGATCGACCTGCTTGTCGGTCTCGATCAGGTCGCCCTGCGCCTTGAGCCATTCGAGCGTCTCGCGCAGGTCCATCGCCTTGACTGCGGTGGGCGCGGGCTTTTCCTTGCGCACTGCTTTCTGCATGACGTTTCGCGCTCCATGGGGCCGCAGCTGACTTTGTCGGAGCATGATCTTATCCGAAAACCGGTATCCACCCCGGATCAAGTCCGGGGCAGGCTGTTTCGGGATCATGCTCTAGCGGCGCGGGGGAATCTGGATCAATTCGGCAAGCTGGTCCCTGGTCAGTTGCGACGGGG
The DNA here is from genome assembly GCA_035636455.1 of Xanthobacteraceae bacterium. Taxonomy (GTDB): domain Bacteria; phylum Pseudomonadota; class Alphaproteobacteria; order Rhizobiales; family Xanthobacteraceae; genus AP-16. Next base: position 3,051 of record DASPZC010000308.1, on the reverse strand, counting down.
TGAATTTGAGGGAAACCGCATCCGCCACGATGCTGTCAAGCCCGACGATGGTGTCGGGGATGACCGATTGATGCGGGAAGAAATCGTCGCGCGAGCGCTTGGCCTTGGCGTCCGAGATGCCGATGAACCCGGCATAGATTTTCAGCGCCGCCGGATCGGCATACATGAAGTCGACCGTCTCGCGGTAGGCCTTCATGTAGCGGTCGATTGCGTCCTTGCGCTCCTTGAGCGCCTGCGCGGTGGTGATCAGGAGCCGCACGGTCTGCCCCTTGAAGGCGGCGGCGTCGTTGCCGGTGGCGATCACGCGGATTTCGCTGCGGTCGAGCTGGTCGAGCCCGAACGGCGGCGCCGACCAGCCCACGTCGACCTGTCCGGACATGACCTGGGTGAGGGTCGATGGCGGACCGCCGGTCGCGATCGGGACCGCCTTGAGGTCGTACTGCTTGATGAAAGCGGTGACGATGCCGTGGGTGGATGAGCCGTTGGTCGAGTAGGCGATTGTGCGGCCGCTGGTGTCCTTGAGCGCCTTGATCGGCGAATCCGCCTTCGCGTACCAGAACAGGTCGCTGGCGCCCGTGGTCTCGGCGCCGATGACGCGCACCGGGGCGCCCTTGGCAAACGCGCCGAGCACGCCCATGACGCCGGCCGCGACCCCGATGTCGACGCTGCCGGAGATGACCGCCTGCTGGGTCTCGCCGGCACCCTGGGTGTAGACGATGTCGAGGGCGAGCCCGTGCTTCCTGAAGATGCCGGCGCGCTGGCCGATCTCGGACACCGACGTGTCCCAGTTGCCGCGCTGACCGACCGCGAGCTTCAGGGTCTCGTCGGCGCAGGCGCCGGTCGCGGCAAGCGTGAAGCTCAGCGCCGCGACGAGCAGGCCGCAGAACGTCCTGGAAAAATTCATCCTCGGCATCGTTTCCTCGGCTCGATTTTTCCAAAGCATGCCGTATTTTGCCGGCTCGGCCAATAGCGGCCCCATGCGCCCTTCGCCGGGAGACGCCGTGCACCAAGTCGGCCCGCAGGTACTGAGGGACTGGATCGAGCGCGCCGCCGCGCGGGCGCCCGACAAGCCGTATATCGTGGGCGCCGAGGACGGCAGCGCCATCAGGTACGGCGAGCTGCGCGCTCTCGCGCGCCGGATGGCCGCGGTGCTCGGTCGACGCGGCATCGGCACCAACCACCGCGTCGTGCTCCTCGCCAACAACTCGATCGAGCACCTCGCCTGCTATCTCGGCGTGATGGCCTATGGGGCCACGATCTGCACCATCCACGTCGAGATGAACCGAAACCATCTCGACAACATCTTTGCGCGGCTGAAGCCGAACCTGGTGCTCTGCCAGGAGGGGCTTGGTCTCGACGACCTGCTGGCCGGGGTCTCGGCGCCGCGCCTGCCGCTCGGGCAATGGAACGCGTCCGCCACCGGCACCTTCTACGGCGAGGTGGCGGCGAGCGCGCCGGGCGACACCGTTCTCACGACGACGCGCGCGCGCGACGACGCCGTGATCTTCTTCACCTCGGGCACCAGCAGCCGGCCCAAGGGCGTGGTGCTGACCTTCCGCGAGCATCTGTCGAACATCGCGCCCACGGCGGACGGGTTCGGCGTCACCGCCGGCGACCGCATCTACGACTTCCGCTCCTATAATTGGGCGTCCGCGCAACTGCTGAGCGCGCTGGTGCCGCTCGCGCGCGGCGCCACCCTGGTGATGGCGCGGAAATTCTCCGCCAGCCGGTTCTTCGACCACATCCGCGCGCACGGCGCGACCATCGCGGCCGGCAACCCGACCACCCTCAACATGCTGCTCAACGGCGAGGACTTGGCGCACCGCGACAGCCTGCCGGCCCTGCGCTTCGTCACGTCAAGCTCGGCGCCGCTGCTGATCGAGGAATGGCGGCGTTTCGAGGAGCGTTTCGGCGTGCCGGTCGCGCAAGGCTACGGCGCGAGCGAGACCGGCTGGATCGCCGCCACCCCCGGGGAGGCGCGGCGCCACGGCACGGTCGGCAGGCCGCTCGCCTATCACGATCTCGCCATCGTCGATGCGGGCGGGCGGCGGCTGCCGGCGGGCGAGATCGGTGCGGTGGAGATCGGCGGCTTTCCCGACAACGAATACCGCTATCTCGCCGAGGACGGCACCATCCGGGTCAATGCGCGCGGACGCGCGAAGACCGGCGATGTCGGGTTTCTCGATGCGGACGGTTTCCTCCATCTCACCGGCCGCGAGACGGAGCTGATCATCCGCGGCGGGGTCAACATCTCGCCGCTCGAGATCGACAGCGCGCTGATGCGGCGCCCCGAAGTCATGGAGGCGGCGACCATCGGCGTGCCCGACGGCACCTATGGCGAGGAAGTGGTGAGCTACGTGGTGCTGCGACCCGGCGCGCGCGTCGATGCCGCCGACATCCTGCGCTATTGCGCCGACGTGCTGCCGGCGTTCAAGGCGCCGAAGCAGATTCTCCTGCGCGAGCGCCTGCCCAAGACCGAGCGCGGCAAGCTCGACCGCCGGGCGCTGGTGGCGGCCTGGACGCGGACGCACCGCCAACCCTCCCCTGGAGGGGGAGGGTCGCGCGCGTAGCGCGCGGGGTGGGGTGGAAGCGGCACCGACCGAGCAAGGATACCCCCACCCGGCCGGCTTCGCCGGCCGACCCCGGATCAAGTCCGGGGCAGGCTCTCCCCCCTGCAGATACCCTGCAGGGGGAGGTAAGTTACGCCGCCTTGGCGAAGCCATAGAGCGCTTCCGGGTTCTGCACCAGGATGCGGCTGCGGGCCGCCTCGTCCGGGACCCATATGGCCAGCAGGTCGATGAGGATCGCGTCGTCCGGCTTGTCCTTCTCGGTCGGATGCGGCCAGTCGCTGCCCCACACCATGCGTTCGGGCGCGGCCTTGGCATAGGCCTGGGCAATGGGCGCGGCGTCGGCATAGGTCGGCGGCCCGACCTTCGTGTCCTGATAGGCGCCCGACAGCTTCACCCAGGTGCGCCCCTTGTCGATGAGCTTTCGCATGGTCTTGAACGACGGGTGCTCGACGCCGACGTCGCGCGGGATATGCGCCAGGTG
>DASPZC010000307.1:0-3473 GCA_035636455.1 Xanthobacteraceae bacterium | reverse complement strand
CATCATCGCGCGGCTGGTCGATTTCTCCGCGCGCATCCGCGCGCCGCACGAGGCGCCGCGCCTCGTCGCCGAGGCGATCCGCGCGATGCGCACCGGCCGGCGCGGCCCGGCCGCGCTCGAATGCGCCATGGACATGTGGGGCCGCGCGGGCCCGGCCGCGCCGGTCGCGCCGCTTGCGGGTCCGGACGTGCCGGTCGACGAGGATGCGGTGCTGGCGGCGGCGAAGCGCCTGGCCACCGCCGAGCGGGTGCTGATCGTCTGCGGCGCCGGCGCGCTCGACGCGGCCGAGGAGGTGACGCAGCTGTCCGGGGCGCTGCAGGCGCCGGTGCTCGGCTTTCGCCGCGGCCGCGGCGTGCTCGACAGCCGCGATCCGCTCAGCGTCACCTTCCCGCTCGGGCACGAGCTGTGGGGCGAGGCCGACGCGGTGCTCGCGGTCGGCACGCGGCTCTTTCTCCAGCAGACCCACTGGGGCGTGGACGACGACCTCGCCATCATCCGCGTCGACGCCGATCCCGAGGAGCCGGCGCGACTGCGCAAGCCGGCGGTGGCGCTGATCGGCGACGCGAAGCCGATCTTGCGGCGCCTCATCGACGTGCTCTCGGCGCACAACCGCGCCCGCCCCTCGCGCAAGGCGGAGCTGGAAGAGCGCCAGGCGAAGATGCGCGGGCGGCTCGTCAAGCTCAAGCCGCAGCTCGCGTTCCTCGAGGCGATCCGCGCCGAGCTGCCCGAAGACGGCATTTTCGTCGACGAGGTGACGCAGATCGGTTTTGCGGCGCGGCTTGCGCTGCCCGTCCACAAGCCGCGCACGTTCCTCTCGCCCGGCTATCAGGACAATCTCGGCTGGGGCTTTGCCACCGCGCTCGGCGCCCAGGACGCGCGGCGCGACGTGCCGGTGCTCGCCATCTCCGGCGACGGCGGCTTTCTCTATACGGCGACCGAATTGGCGAGCGCGATCCGCCACCGCATCCCGCTCGTCACCGTGCTGTTCTCCGACGGCGCCTTCGGCAACGTGCGGCGCATTCAGGAGGAGCTCTACGGCAACCGGCTGATCGCCAGCGACCTCGCCAATCCGGATTTCGTGAAGTTCGCCGAGAGTTTCGGCGCCGCCGCCGAACGCGCCCGCAGCCCGGAAGAGCTGCGCCTGGCGCTGCGCCGCGGTTTCGCCCGCCGCGACGGACCCACCCTGATCGAGGTGCCGGTCGGCCCGATGCCGAGCCCGTGGGAGTTCATCTTCCTGCCGCGGGTGCGGGGCGGGTGATTTGAGATATACAGCTCGCGAGCTGACGTTATGCTGAGGTCCATCATGGCACGCCGCAAACGCGATCTTCCGCCCGTTCACCCGGGAGAGATTCTCAAGGCCGAGTTTCTCGAGCCGCTCGGGCTCAGCGTGAATGCCCTGAGCAAGGCAATCAAGGCTCCGCGCGCGCGCCTCAATGATATCGTGCGCGGCAAAAGAGGAATATCCGCCGACACCGCGATGCGGCTTGCACGCTATTTCGGGACCAGCGCCCAATTCTGGATGAACCTGCAGTCGCACTACGAACTCGAAATGGCTGAAGAAGTTCTGGGAGACCGTCTCGGCCGCGAAATTCGGCCGTACGCTGCCTGACGGGCTCAAATATGCCGTTTGGCCAGGCGCTGCGCGCCAGATGCACATTGCGAGTTCAGGAACGCTGCGTAACCTTTTTCCGCACCCGCTCATCGAACCGCGCGACATTGACCACCACCCGCTCGTGCACGCCGTCGCCGATCGGCTCCTTGTCTTCGCGCGCCTCCACGCGGAACGTGAGCGTCCGGCCTTCGATTTGGACCAGCTCGGCGGTGACGCGCACGCGCATGCCGACCGGCGTCGCCGCGTAGTGGCGCACGTCGAGGCGGATGCCGAGGCTCTGGTGGCCGGCCGGCAGCAGGCTCTCGGCGGCATCGAGCGCGGCCGCCTCCATGAGGTTGATCATCACCGGGGTCGCCAGCACCCGCACGCGCCCGCTGCCGACGAACGGGGCGGTGTGCTCCTCGGCGACGACGACCTCGGCCGACCCCGTCAGCCCGACCCGCACCTGCGACAAGTCGATCATCGGCGCCCCTGTTCGATCAAGCGAAAAACGGCTAGATAACAATAGCTTGTTCGGCGAACTTGCGGAGTCGATTCAATCCGGCCCTGCCCTCGCGCAAATGCATGGCCCCGTCGCCGCGCGGACATGTCCCGTCTTTCGACTTGCGGCAGCCGCCCTCGAATCGGCAAATAGCCACCCATGGATTTGATCACCACGACGGACCGTTTGGCCGAGGGCTGCGCCCGGCTTGCCGGCCACCGCTACATTACCGTCGATACCGAATTCCTGCGCGAGTCGACCTATTTCCCCATCCTGTGCGTCGCCCAGATGGCGAGCGAGGACGAGGCGGTGGTGGTCGACGCGCGCGCCCCGGGCATCGACCTCAAGCCCTTCTTCGAGCTGATGGCGGACGAGCGCGTGCTCAAGGTGTTCCATGCCGCCCGCCAGGACATCGAGATCGTCTGGCACCAGGCCGGGCTCATTCCGCATCCGGTGTTCGACACCCAGGTCGCCGCCATGGTGCTCGGCTACGGCGATTCGATTTCCTACGACCAGCTGGTCCACCGCATCACCGGCGACACCCTCGACAAGTCGCATCGGTTCACCGACTGGTCGCGCCGGCCGCTGAGCGAGGCGCAGGTCGCCTACGCGATCTCCGACGTGACGCATTTGCGCGACGTCTACCTGGCGCTCGACGCCGACCTCCAGCGGCGCGGCCGCGCCGACTGGGTGGGCGAGGAGATGGACGTGCTGACCTCGCCGGAGACCTATCGGCTCGACCCGGAGAGCGCGTGGCAGCGCCTCAGGACGCGGGTGCGCAAGCCCAAGGAGCTTGCGGTGCTGATCGAGCTTGCCGCCTGGCGCGAGCGCGAGGCGCAGGCGCGCGACGTTCCGCGCGGGCGCGTGCTCAAGGACGATGTGCTGGCCGACATCGCGGTGCATACGCCGACCACCATCGAAAGGCTCGGCAGCCTGCGCTCGCTGCCGCGCGGGTTCGAGCGCTCGAGATGGGGCGAGGCGATCCTCGCCGCCATCGCGCGGGGGCTGGCGCGCGATCCGAAATCGCTGCCGCGGTTCGAGCGCGCGCGACCCGCGGCCAACGGCGCCGCGACCATCGAGCTGCTCAAGGTGCTGCTGCGCATGACCTCGGAGCGGCACGCGGTCGCCGCCAAGGTGATCGCCACGGTGGACGATCTCGACCGCATCGCCGCGAGCGACGAGGCGGACGTCCCGGCGCTGCGCGGCTGGCGCCGCGAGCTGTTCGGCGAGAAGGCGCTCGCCCTCAAGCACGGCCGGCTGGCGCTGGCGATCGAACGGGGGCGCGTGGTGGCGGTGGAGCGGGAATAATAGCGAATAGCGAATAGCGAGTAGCGAATAGTGGAACGAAGGCGGTTGCTCGCTACTTCTATTCGCTATTCG
>DASPZC010000306.1:0-1736 GCA_035636455.1 Xanthobacteraceae bacterium | reverse complement strand
CATCGCCGGTCCGTCGGACGAGCGCGACATGATCAACGTGACGCCGGTCGGCGAGCATGCGAGCGAGCCGCCGCAACTCGTCCCGCGCGCCGCGGCGACGCGGATCATCGCGCCGCGCGTCGAGGAGATTTTGGAAATGGTGCGGGACCGGCTGGCGTCGTCGCCGTTCGCGGCCGATCCGCGCGGACCGGTGGTGCTCGCCGGCGGCTCGAGCCAGCTCGCCGGGCTTGCCGAGGTTGCCGCGCGCATCCTCGGCCGCCAGGTGCGCATCGGCCGCCCGCTCGGCATCGCCCGCCTGCCGGATATGGCCAAGGGCCCGGCTTTCGCGGCGGCGGCGGGACTGCTGGTCTACCCGCAGGTCGCCTATCTCGAACACTACGAACCGCGGCGCACGCGGCATCTCATGACAGGGACGGACGGGTATTTCGCAAGGGTCGGACGATGGCTTCGGGAAAGCTTCTGATGGCCCGCGATCGGGAAATCACCGACAGGCCGGCGGCGGACCGGCCGAAGACGGCCTTCGCGCCCGTGTTTTCGAAGAGGCAGCCATGACTATCAACTTGAAGATGCCCGACATCCGGGAGCTGAAGCCGCGGATCACCGTGTTCGGGGTCGGCGGCGCCGGCGGCAACGCGGTCAACAACATGGTCACCGCCGGACTCGTCGGCTGCGACTTCGTCGTCGCCAATACCGACGCGCAGGCGCTCACCCTGTCCAAGTCCGAGCGCATCATCCAGATGGGCGTCCAGGTGACCGAGGGACTCGGCGCCGGCTCGCAGCCCGAAGTCGGGCGCGCGGCAGCCGAGGAGGTGATCGACGAGATCCGCGATCATCTGTCCGGCGCCCACATGGTATTCGTCACCGCCGGCATGGGCGGCGGCACCGGCACCGGCGCCTCGCCGGTGGTGGCGCGCATCGCGCGCGAGTTGGGCATCCTCACCGTCGGCGTCGTCACCAAGCCGTTCCAGTTCGAGGGCCAGCGCCGCATGAAGGTCGCCGAGGCCGGCATCACCGAACTGCACAAGCACGTCGACACCCTGCTCATCATCCCGAATCAGAATCTGTTCCGCGTGGCGAATGAGAAGACGACCTTCGCGGACGCCTTCGCCATGGCCGACCAGGTGCTCTATTCGGGCGTCGCCTGCATCACCGACCTGATGGTGAAGGAAGGCCTGATCAACCTCGACTTCGCCGACGTGCGCGCCGTCATGCGCGAGATGGGCAAGGCGATGATGGGGACCGGCGAAGCCTCCGGCGAGAAGCGGGCGCTCACCGCCGCCGAGGCCGCGATCTCCAATCCGCTGATCGACGATTCCTCGATGAAGGGCGCGCGCGGCCTGCTCATCTCGATCACCGGCGGGCGCGACCTCACGCTGTACGAGGTCGACGAGGCCGCCACCCGCATCCGCGAGGAAGTGGACCAGGAAGCCAATATCATCGTCGGCGCCACCTTCGACGAGGGGCTCGACGGCATCATCCGCGTCTCCGTCGTCGCCACCGGTATCGAGCAGGCGCAGATCGCGCGCAATGCCGCCGCCGCCCCGGCGGCCGCGACCACTGCTACTGCCGGCGCCACGTCCTCGCCCGACAGCCGTCTGGCAGAACTGACCGCTCGGCTTCGCGCCGACAATGCGCGGCTGGCCGAACGCGCCCAGAAGCTCGAGCCGGCGCCCGCGCCGCATGCGGTCGCTCCGGCTTCCGCGCAGGCCCCTGCCGTCGCGTCGGCGCACCGCGCA